>CALGCU010000255.1 GCA_937886455.1 uncultured Bacteroidales bacterium
CGTATAAGAATCCACCATAAACACCTCTTCCACAACATAGCCACAATAGTAAAGACGCCCTAACACTTCAGTAGTGGTGAGTGCGCGATTTTTTCCTTTTGTAATGTCAAAATAAAGTCGATTTGTGAGGAAGAGTTTAGGCAACACTCTTTTCACAAGAAAATAACCTGCATACATCACATAGTTGAGTCCGATTGGGTATCGTTGTAGAATCTCCTTTTTCTTAGCCGTACGTGACATGAAGCGACACACCAGACGTCCGTTGTCAGGCAGCAATTCATTTACTCGACAGAACATTTGATTGATACCCCTCAAGTGATTCAGCGACATGACATTGACGCAATAGTTGAAGGTATATGGCTGAAGATTAGTCAGTTCATTCCAGTCCACATATGTCATAACATGAGTAGTACCTTTATATAATGGGAGTTTTTGTTCCAAGGTATTGCGTTCATTCTTGCTGATTTGTTCCTCCATCAGTCGTCGCAAGCTATCTATACTTTCATCAGAGAGATCCGGTTTGACCACCATCAAGCCATGCGGTTCACGCGTGTTGTATTCACGAACCTCTTCCTCCGCATTCGATGCATATCTATACGCAAAATACAGAGAAACATAAAGCAAAGAGACAGCTCCTCCAAATAGTATAGCTAATGCCACAACGTATTGCGAATACATCATTCGCTCAATCATTAAGAAGGCGACTAATACAGTGATGAGCAAGCACAAGAGAGTTGTAAACATTTCTTTTTTATAGGTAGAATTTCTCATCCATCTCAAATATCTACCCGTGAGAAATGAGCACACATTCCATAAGAGCCATGCACAGAAAATCAACAAGGCGTAAGTTCCAGCAATAGATTTGTCGGCCAGCAAACGCCAAAACCACACCAATACCGCTGCTGCAGCAAAAGCCACTGCATCAATCAGCCATAAGCGATAATTAAATTTCTTCAGCAAGTTCATGGTATCAGTGTTCGTTGATGGTTATGACTTATAAGGTTTTCACTTATGATGTAGCAAATATAGTAATTAAAAACGAATCAGCAAGCGTTTTACTATATTCTTTAGTTGTTGCACTATATATTCCTTGATCCAAAGCGATTTATTATCCGTCCAACGTTGTGGGTGTGTAGTCATCATAATGTGTGGTGGCAACAGATTACGGTTCAATGCCTGTATAATATCATCCGTTGTGTGATATTGCCACCCTTGCTTGGTCCATTCATCTTGGTAGAGGGGGATTTTGTCCCTAACTGACACATTGTAACCATCCCACATTCTTCCAGTATCGGTAAGATAGAAGACTTGGCTGAAATCTACGTCAAAATAGGGTTCTCCAATGACACCTAATGTGCGATAATCATAGGTCGCCCACAGTGCTTTACCATCCCATTTACTTGTAGGAGCACCATGCATACAAATCGTTCGCACGGGATAGAATTGTCGGAAATAGCTTAATTGTTTTTGAAAATGTTGATATGCCTGCTCCACGTCCCCATTGCAAATCGCCATATCCTCATAGTGGTAGCCTATTTCGTGTCCGAGTGTAGCGATTGCTTTTATATATTCCGGTTGGTTACTTTCGGGTACTACCCTGAAGTAGTAAGTTGCCGTAACACCAAGGTCGTGTTCTATTTGTGCAACAGCCAAGCTATTCTGTGGACGTTTATCCACATCATGTCGCATGATAATGTACTTTTCCTCAGTTATTCGTTCCTCTTCCTTTATGCCACAATACTGTTCAAAGGTAATGAAGCGATAGCCCTGTTCTTTGAGGGTAATCAGTAATTGTTTGTATGTGTTGAGGGTGAAGTCCATGAGGGTTAAGACAGTACTTGGTATAAAATATCAATAATTCTTTCAGCAACTTCACCATAGCCAGATGCTATAACGATCCCATAGTGGAGGGATAGAACCTTGTTGCCATTTCCCATCAAACAAGATATCCAATGCCGGTTTAATTGCTTCCGGCTTTGTTCCAATCAAGCGATTAGTTCCCACTGTGCAAGTTTCCGGTCTTTCAGTATTATCCCTCAAAGTGATGCACGGGACACCCATTACTGTAGTTTCCTCTGTAATTCCACCAGAATCAGTCACTACCGCCTTAGCTCGTTCAACCAAATAATTAAATTCCAAATAGCCCATTGGGTCCACTATATGCAGATTTGGAAAGAGGATTTTCAATTGCTCTTCATTTCCCCATAAGTTATAGAATATTTTCGCAGTGCGAGGGTGTATTGGAAAGATAATTGGGAGTCCGTATACATTAGTGATGATTTGCTCCATGAGCGCTTTGAGATGTGTTTCTTCGTCCACGTTCGCCGGACGGTGCATAGTCATAACGATATAGTTTTTTTCCTTAAGCCCCAACACATCATACACTTCCGGTTTTCTGAATCTGCTTCTATTAGCCAATAAAGTATCAATCATTACGTTTCCAACCCACCAAACACGTTGTTTGATCCTTTCAAAGGAGAAGACTTCTTCCGGTAGGCGATGAGGCAATGCGGTGATAGGGCTATCAGACACATTCTCCAAACAGCATCCGCTGAGAAGAAGGTTCTTGTTAGCCACCTGA
>CALGCU010000256.1 GCA_937886455.1 uncultured Bacteroidales bacterium
CATGGGCATGAATCATGTGATTGTAGGTCAAAAGCACCTTGTAGAGAGTCTGTTGATTGGTTTGTTGGCAGACGGACATATCCTATTGGAAGGTGTACCTGGTTTGGCAAAGACCTTGGCCATCAACACATTGGCTAAATTGGTAAAAGCCGATTTTAGCCGTATTCAGTTTACACCAGACCTCCTGCCGGCTGACGTTGTGGGTACGCTGATTTACAGCCAAAAGAAAGATGAGTTTTCCATTAAGAAAGGACCTATTTTTGCTAATTTTGTACTTGCGGATGAAATAAATCGTGCACCGGCTAAAGTGCAAAGTGCTCTACTTGAGGCTATGCAGGAAAGACAAGTGACAATTGGAGAGGAAACATTCAAATTAGATGACCCTTTCTTAGTCTTGGATACCCAAAACCCCATTGAACAAGAAGGAACCTATCCACTGCCGGAAGCACAAGTAGACCGTTTCATGCTGAAAGTGGTGATTGACTATCCTAAGAAAGAGGAGGAAAGGCAGATTGTGCGTCAACAAATCAGCGCAAATAAAGTGCAGGTAACCCCGGTGTTGAGTACAACGGATATTATCAAGGCTCGTGAGGTGGTGAGAGAAGTGTATATCGATGAAAAAATCGAAAAATATATAGTCGATATCGTTTTTGCTACACGTTATCCGGGCGATTATGGGCTTGATTCATTGAAGGATATGATTGCATTTGGGGCTTCTCCTCGTGCTTCTATCAATTTGGCTTTGGCGGCACGTGCTTATGCTTTCATCAAGAGAAGAGGCTATGTTGTGCCTGAAGATGTGCGCGCTGTGTGCTATGATGTCTTGCGCCATCGTATTGGCTTGAGTTATGAGGCTGAAGCTACAAACTTGACTTCGGAAGAAGTGATTACCGAAATACTGAATGCAGTAGAAGTGCCTTAATATAAGCTATGGATACGCGTGAATTATTGCAGAAGGTTCGGCGTGTAGAAATAAAAACACGCGGATTGTCGCAAAACATCTTTGCCGGAGAATACCACACTGCGTTTAAAGGACGGGGTATGGCATTTAGTGAAGTGCGCGAGTATCAGTTTGGAGATGATGTGCGTAGCATTGACTGGAATGTCACGGCGCGTTTCCAAAGACCTTATGTAAAGGTGTTTGAGGAGGAGCGAGAACTGACCATGATGCTCTTGGTGGATGTGTCCGGAAGTAGGGACTTCGGTTCTGTGGTACAGACCAAGCGTGAGTTGATGACGGAATTGGCGGCTACACTGGCTTTCTCAAGTATTCAAAATAATGATAAGATAGGTGTTATCTTTTTCTCGGACAGAATAGAAAAGTTTATTCCGCCACAAAAAGGACGAAAGCATGTTTTGCACATCATACGAGAACTGATTAGTTTTGAACCTGTGAGCAGGAAAACAGACATCGGAGGAGCTCTGCGCTACTTCACAAGTGTGATAAAGAAACATTCTACAGCCTTCCTGATGTCCGACTTCATGGATAATGATTATTCAGATGCACTGATGATTGCCAACCGCAAACACGACATCGTTGGACTGCATTTGTATGATGTGAGAGAGACGGAATTGCCGGATGTGGGACTCATCAAACTAAAGGATGCTGAGAGTGAACAACGTCTTTGGTTTGATACTTCAGATAAGCGTGTGCGTAAGGCTTATCGTGAGGCATGGCAAGCGAATATGTTGACAATGCAACAAAGCTTCACACGTGCAGGGGTGGACTATGTGTCTATCTCTACAAGTGAGGATTATGTGCGCTGTTTGATGCGATTGTTTAGAATGCGTAGTGCTTCTTAATGAATGAATAAAATGATTATGAAAAATATGCGTCTGGGATTGGCGTGCTTGGGACTGTTAATGGCAGTCAATGTGCGTGCGAATGTGGCAGTCAATGTAACAATTGATTCTACTATGTTGATGATTGGTGATCAGTCGGGACTATCACTTTCTGTGAATCAACCTGAAAATAAATATGTGACATTCCCCCTCTATGTGGATACCTTTCCGGGAGGACTGGAAATTATAGAACTTCCACAGGTGGATACTGTGAAAGAGGGGGAAAGATGGGTGGTGACGCATAATTATCGCATCACTGCTTTTGAGGATTCACTGTATTTGCTTACTGCTATGCCTTTTGTGTGTGAAGGTGAAACCATCTGGAGCGAACCGGTTGCACTGAAGGTGATACAACCTTTTGAAGTGGATACGGCTTCACATATCTTGGCAGACATCAAGGATATTTATCGGGCTCCTATCTATTGGTGGGGAATTATGCGTGTCGTCTTGTTGGTGCTCTTAATACTGGCGGTGTCGGGATTGATATATTGGCTCTATCGCCGCTATGCAAAGAATGGAACAAATGAAAACCCGGTGGAGCAGGTGGAAAAGAGAGACCCATGGGAAGTGGCGATGGAAGAGCTGGACCGCATTAAACAGGAAAAAACATGGCAGCAATCCGGAAGGCAAAAAGTGTATTTCACTGAATTGACAGATGTGTTGCGCATCTATACCGAAGGAGTATTTGGAGTTAATGGTATGGAACTGCCATCTTCTGAAATTCTGAAAGAATTTACAC
>CALGCU010000257.1 GCA_937886455.1 uncultured Bacteroidales bacterium
TACCTCTGATAACTTACAGCCTTGTCTTAACTCGGCTGAACCTCGAGAAACTAAATAGTCATTCACTTGTACTGGCTTTACAGAATACTCGCGAATAAATCCTAATACGTCTGATTCGGCTGCCTGACGGGGGCAACACTCGTTGTAACGCTCGTCTGTAGCCAAACCTAAGGCATGTGAACGGGAGGTCAAACGATCATCTGCATCATCCTGACGTAATAGTATGCGATACTCTGCACGAGAGGTAAACATCCTATAGGGCTCATCTACTCCTTTGGTTACTAAATCGTCTATCAACACACCAATATAAGCCTCATCCCTGTTTAATATGAAATCTTCTCCTCCTACTACACGCTGATGGGCATTTATACCTGCAACTAGACCTTGACCTGCGGCCTCTTCATAACCTGTTGTACCATTAATTTGACCGGCAAAATATAAGTTCTTTATTAACTTTGTCTCTAAGGTGTGCTTTAATTGGGTGGGGTCGAAATAGTCATACTCAATAGCATAACCAGGACGATATATCTCTGCTTTCTCTAAACCTTTAATGGTATGAAGAGCGTCTATTTGTATCTGTAAGGGTAGGGAAGAGGAAAAACCGTTTACATAGTATTCTTGTGAATCTACACCCTCTGGCTCTAAGAATAATTGATGGGCTTCTTTATCGGCAAAGGTCACTATCTTTGTCTCAATACTCGGACAATAACGTGGACCGATACTCTTTATCTGACCATTATATAATGGAGAGTCTTCAAGACCATTACGCAAAATAGCATGCGTAGATTCATTGGTGTACGTAATCCAACAACTACGCTGAGGCAACTCACGCTTAACACTGGAAAGATAAGAAAACTTGTGAAAATCATTCTCACCTACTTGTTCTGTCATCTTATCAAAATCTATTGTACGGCCATCTATCCTACAAGGAGTACCGGTCTTCATGCGGTCTGTCCTAAAACCTAAATGCTTTAATTGTTCTGTAAGACCAAAAGATGATGGCTCTGATATTCTGCCTCCTGGTAATTGTACACGACCAAAATGTAATAAACCGTTCAGAAAGGTACCATTGGTCAATATAACACAGCGAGCTGACATACATACGCCTAATTGTGTCTTTACACCACGTACTACTCCTTCTTCTATTAATAACTCTACTACTGTGTCTTGCCAAATGGATAAATGTGGATTGTTACTCAATACCTGAGTCCATTCTTCAATAAAACGCTTACGATCACTCTGAGAACGTGGACTCCACATGGCTGGACCTTTCGAACGATTCAACATCCTAAATTGAATAGCACTCTTATCGGTTATAATACCCATCTGACCTCCTAAAGCATCTATCTCACGAACTATCTGACCCTTTGCAATTCCACCAACTGCTGGATTACAACTCATCTGACCTATCTTGTTCATGTCCATCGTAATTAGAAGAGTGCGAGAACCTAAATTGGCACACGCTGAGGCAGCCTCACATCCGGCATGTCCACCACCAACTACTATTAAGTCATAATTAAAATTCATCTTCTATTACTTTTATCTGTTTATACTTGCTTGATCTTCTCTAAACGCTCTGCATCTAAACGGAGGAATACAAATAACAATAAAGTGAAACCTAATAATGAACTACCTCCATAACTGAAAAATGGTAAAGGAATACCTATCACTGGCATTAAACCTATAACCATGCCTATATTGATCATTAAATGAAAAAAGAATATGCTAACTAAACCATAACCATAGATTCTACTAAAGCTATATCGTTGACGCTCAGCCAATTTAATCATCCTCATTAAGAAAAACCAATAGAGTAATAATACTCCTAAGGAACCTATAAATCCCCACTCTTCACCTACTGTGCAGAATATAAAGTCGGTGTGCTGCTCGGGAACATATTTTAATTTAGTCTGTGTGCCATTTAAAAAACCTTTACCCCAAAGACCACCGGAACCAATGGCTATCTTAGATTGATTCACATTGTATCCTTCTCCACTCAAATTGTTTTCCATGCCTAAAAACACCTTAATGCGGGTGGTTTGGTGCTTTTGTAATACATCCTGAAAAATGTAGTTACACGAGAAACAAAAGCCTAATGATAACAACTGAAATGATAGTAAATAAACCCAACGAAGCTTACGCTCTGATAAGGATAAATAACCTAAATAAAGACAACATAATACCACCAAACCAATGGATACCCATTGTAAATTTACTGTAAACCAACGACATAATATCAAACTTATGGCATATACAAATACCGATACACCAACTACATACATACTCTCACGCTTCTTCCGTTCTTGGATGTAAAGATAATATAGGGCAATAAGTAACAAAAGTGCGCAACATAAAATAATTCCTAACGAACCACTACCTATTAATAAGGGAGTCTCACCAAAACGAATGGTCAAAATGAAAAATACAATAGCAGCTATTGCTAATAATAAAATAATCGGATTCAAACCTTCTCTGTATAACATCAAGAATAAGGCAAAAAACACCAAAGCAGAACCGGTCTCCTTCTGAAGTATAATACAAACAACAGGAAGAAATATAAGACAAATAGGAACGATGAAATCATATAATTTCTGGGGCTTGTAACCATACCTGCCCATATATTTGGCTAATGCTAATAAGGTGGCTGTCTTGGCAAACTCAGCAGGCTGCAGGCTTAATGGACCTAAGGAAATCCAAGAATGAGAACCCTTAACATCATCGGCTATAAATATCGTCGCTATCAATAGTAAAATAACACAACCATAAATCACGTATGAAAATACATCATAAAACTTTGAATCTATCAACAATACTATACAACCCAAAATCACACTGAAACCAATCCACACCAATTGTCGCCCCGACTCTTTCTCAAAGCTAAGGATAAACTCCTGATCAATGCTATAAGTGGCACCATAAATGTTGAGCCAACCAAAAAATACCATAACTGCATACAAAGCTATGGTTACCCAGTCTAATGCAAATTGTTTACGGCCTTTTTGTGACATTGCTGTTGGTTGAAGTGTTACACATCCTATCAAATACCTGAGTGCGCTTAATCTCACCAAACAAGTATTGTTCTATCATTAAACTCGCTATCGGTGCTGCCCATGTAGCACCAAAACCCGCATTCTCCACTACTACTGCTACTACTATCTGAGGATTGTCCTTGGGAGCAAAACCTATAAATAGACTATGGTCTTCTCCATGAGGGTTTTGAGCAGTACCTGTCTTCCCACCCATTTCTACACCTTCTATCTTATGCCAACGACCGGTTCCATATTCAAACACACGACACATTCCTTCTTTTACAATGGAAAAATGTTTCGGTGAAACCGACGTTTCATGACGTCTCAACAACATGCTGTCTGCTTTGTTTAAGTGAGGAGTAATGTAGTATCCTTCATTAGCAATGGCAGCCATCATATTGGCCATTTGAAGAGGTGTGGTCAATATCTCACCTTGACCTATCGACAAAGAACGTATAGTCAATGCTCGCCAACCTGTCTTACCATAGTAATGTTCATAAAACTTATCTGTGGGAATACTACCTGACTTCTGGCTGTATAAATCTGAATCAGAGAATTTTCTTCCTAAACCAAAACTCATAACATCATCACGCCATATATTATAATTACGCACGAAATCAACATTACCATCTCCATATCCATCACGTTCAAGTGTACTCTTAAATGCCTGCCAAAAATACGGATTACAACTTTGTTCTATTGCATTTAGTAAATCCACCGGTGAACCATGATGGTGAGTACACTTGATTGGCTTAGAACCTGGACCGCTACATGCAAAACAACTGTGACTATTAATACCGTCCCGCTCTAAACATACCAATGCTTGTATTGTCTTAAAGGTTGAACCCGGAGGATAAGTGGCTTGGGTTGCACGATTCATCAGTGGTTTGTGTTCATCTTTTGACAGGGATGAATAATTGGCTGAACGCTGACGACCTACTAATAATGAAGGGTCCCAACTCGGGTTAGAGGCTAATGCTAATATCTCACCACTATGTGGCTCTATCGCCACTGCACTACCGATTTTACCATTCAATAATCGCTCCGCCACTATCTGGAGGTTTATATCAAGTGTAAGAGTGATGTCTTTACCGGCTATAGCTACCTTGTCATGTATCCCGTTTTCATAACTGCCCTTTATCCTGCCACGTGAGTCACGAAGCATTATCTCAACACCCTTTTCACCGCGTAAATCTGACTCATATGTGTATTCAATACCATCCCTACCGGAATAGTCCCCCAAAGAATAATAGGGGTCACGTTCCATATCACGTTGAGATACCTCACCGACACTACCTAATACATGACATGCATAGGGATAAGAATATCCGCGTAATGTGCGATTTTGAATGGACACACCGGGATATTTATGAATCACTTCACGTACATCAGCTACCTCTTTACTACTCAGTTGTGACATAAATATCTGAGGCGTACGACGAGAATACCCCCGACGATCACGCATATCCTCCATACGTTTGTTAAATTCATCTCGATCAATGTGAAGATGTTCGCAAAAATCCAATGTATCAAAATGATTTATTGCCATCTCGCGCTGAATCACCATAATATCATAGGAAGGACTGTTAAACACCAACAATTCTCCATTACGGTCATATATCAAACCACGAGGAGGATAAACAGTTTTGTAGAAAAATGCATTGCTGTCGGCAGCATCTTTATATTTGTCATCCAACAATTGCATGGAAAATAAGCGTACAATATACACCAAAACCACTATTGTAATAACAACAGTGAGCACATAACGCCGCTTATAATAAGTATCATTGATCATTGACGATTTTTCTTTATTGCTTCAAACATCAGTATCAATAATAAACAAATAATACTACTCACCACAATCCTGATAATGGTCTGCCACCACCCGGTGAGACTAAAACTCTCCAAAGAAAATAAAACACAATGAAGAATCACCACCAGGATACTTGATAATTTCAAATATGTGTTCCATCCAAACAAGGATAAAGAAGAGGTCAAACCTGCCTTACGGTCTTCTTCACTTACAAACAACTGTATCAACAAGGGACGAAGATAAGTTGTCAATACACAACAAAAAGCATGAAGACCTAATGTATTACTGAAACAATCCATTGTAATACCTACAACAAACCCAACTAACAATTCAATCCAACGAGGAAAAGAAACTGGAAGACAGAGTAAAAAATAAATATAAAATGCAGGACGAATATATGCCGATAATGGCATTTGGTCAATTAACAAAACCTGGATTAACAAAACACTTATAAAACGAAAAATATGACCCATTACATCTCTCATACACTTATTCCTCCTCTAAAACTTGTTCAAGTTCATGTTGCTCTTCATAATATATATTATCCACTATCTCAACATGAGAAAGGGTTTTATAATCAACTCCTAAATCAACACGAATAACATGATAGGTTGAACCCATAGGCAACTCAGAATCTAACACACGACCAATGTAGAAACCTTCCGGAAAAACAGAGGTATAACCACTTGTTATAATACTATCGCCCACCTCTACATTCACGTGCCTACCCACGTCATCCAGCAAACATACACCATCATCTCCGGGTTCCCAACGTAATACGCCTACATATCCATTTGACTGCAACTTACTGCTCACACCTGTTGAAGGATGAATCAATGGCAGAACAACACAAAAATGACGAGATACAGATTTCACGATACCTACCACTTGATTACCACTCACAACACCCATATCTTCACGAACACCATCATCACTACCACGATCTAATGTTAAGTAATTGCGAACACGATTGGTGGAAGCATTCACCACACGAGCTGTCAAAAAACGTATGGGAGAAGAAGATGGATAAGTGACAAATGTAGTATCACCTGCCTCACGAGCCATACGAGTCATTTCATGTTTCAACGCTGCAATTTCATTATTTAAACGCATATTCTCTGATGATAAGAACGCATTAGCAGACCGAAGATTAACAAATTGTTTCACATTATTACTCACACCCATCACACCGGCAGTAACTACATTAGCCGATGAAAAAAATACACTATTTGGATAACGATGATGACGTAAGTACAATGAAAAACTCTCTATTTCAAGCAGAAGAAAGAGAAAAAATACACTATAACGTAGAAAAAATTGAATTAAATTACGCATACTACCCCAATTTGCTTACAAAGATAGTGCAAACCGAAAGCAGAACAAAATAAATTTATTTATTTTTTATGC
>CALGCU010000258.1 GCA_937886455.1 uncultured Bacteroidales bacterium
AGTTAATAACATAGAAGCTAAGTTACCATGTCCTAAACCTACTTTACGATCATCAGCTACTGAACCTGGAATACAAAATGCTTGTAATCCTTCTCCGATTGCTTTTGCAGCATCTGCTGCTTTAGTTCTACCACTTTTAATAGCTATAGCTGCACCTAATGTATAAGCCCAGCAAGCATTTTCAAAACAAATTGGTTGAACTCCTTTTACTATTTCATAAGGATTAAATCCTTTATCTGTACATATTTTTAATGCATCTTCAAAATCTTTTATTCCGTATTTTTCCATTACTGGTTTAATTTGTTCAATTCTTCTTTCATAACTTTCAAATAATGCCATGTCTCCTACTCCTCTCTTGGATCGATTTTCTTAACAGCTTCTTCAAATCGTCCATAAGTTCCACTAGCTTTTTCAATAGCTTCTAAAGCAGGGATTCCTTTTTTAATATTTTCCATCATTTTACCAAGGTTAACATATTTGTATCCAATAATTTGATTGTCTTTATCAAGACCAATTTCAACAATGTAACCTTCTGCTAATTCTAAGTAACGAGGTCCTTTTACTTTAGTTGAATAAATTGTTCCAACTTGACTTCTGTGACCTTTTCCTAAATCTTCTAAACCAGCTCCAATTGCTAATCCGCCTTCTGAGAATGCTGATTGACTTCTACCATAAACGATTTGTAGGAATAGTTCACGCATTGCTGTATTGATAGCATCACATACTAAGTCAGTATTTAAAGCTTCTAATAAAGTTTTACCAACTAGAATTTCCCCAGCCATAGCTGCTGAGTGAGTCATACCACTACATCCAAGTGTTTCAACTAATGCTTCTTCAATAATTCCTTCTTTAATATTTAATGTAAGTTTACATGCACCTTGTTGTGGAGCACACCAACCAATACCGTGAGTCAAACCTGAGATATCTTTAATATCTTTTGCTTTTACCCATTTACCTTCTTCAGGTATAGGAGCCGGACCATGATTAGGTCCTTTCTTTACGACACACATGTGTTCTACTTCGTGTGAATAAACCATAGTCGTTTTGTTATTGTGTTAATAATTAATAATGTATTTCTTTTTATAAACGGATGGCAAAGGTACTAAAAAAACGTTACATGGACAACAGCGTTCTACTCATTGACAATAACGTCAGCCAAGTGGGCTTTGGTGAGTGTCATTAAAGCTTTCGCGTCCACTTTTGCTTGCATGCCACGCACCCCTGCACTCACATAGATATACGGAAAGTTTAAACAGGTTGTGTGAAAATAGGTAGGATAAAGTTTTTTCATCCCAATGGGCGAGCAGCCACCTCGTATATATCCTGTGGTAGGAAGGAGTTCCTTTTGTTGTAAGGGAGCGCAACTTTTGTTTCCACTCACTTTTGCTATTTTCTTTAAATCTACTTCTTTATCTCCGGGCAAAACTACTACCAACACCCCCGTTTTATCCCCTCTCAAAACAATGGTTTTAAAGACTTGCTCAATGGGCTCGCCTAATTGTTCAGCCACATGGGTAGCACCCAAATCATCTTCGGTTATATGATATGTGATGAGTTCATAGGCTACTTTAGCTACATCTAACAGCCTCACGGCATTGGTTTTGGGTAATTTCATAACTGATGATTATTAGCTGTGGAGGTGTTTCACATGATAATCCCACACTATGCAACGTTTGAAAATTCCATAAGGTTCTTTAACGCGCATATTTTCCATATTTTCACGACGTTTGCGCATAAAATCCATCGTAGCTTTCATGCGTTGGTAGTCACTGCGAGCACGCCACACCGCAGAGAACGACCCCCATTTACCCTTCAACAGAAACACCATGGCCGCCATATAATCCAAAAACCAACGCACCATCATCACTTTCCACAAGCGTTCTTTGGGAAGATTTTTATACAACATCAACAAATTATTGCGAAAATTCAGATAATCCTTATGCGGATTTTCTTTAGGAAGACTTCCTCCTCCTACATGATAAACCACACTCTGCGGAACACATGCCAACTCCCAACCTCGAGAGGCTAATCGCCAGCACAGGTCAATTTCTTCCATGTGGGCAAAAAAATCACCATCCAGACCACCTGCTTCGTGATAGCAGAAACGCCTTATACACAAGCATGCACCTGATGCCCAAAATATGCGTGACCTTTATCTTCCTCCACTGCATCAAACATTCTACCATAGCAGTAAGGATAGCCCCATTCGTCCATCAAACCTCCACAAGCCCCTGCATGTTCAAAGAAATCACGACGATAAAAACTTCTTATTTTAGGTTGACAAGCTGCCACTTGAGGGTATTCATCCATGTAGCGAACCAATGCTTCCAACCAACCGGAAGTAACTTCCACATCACTATTTAACAGCACAAAAAGTTCTGCTTCTACATTTGACAAAGCACGATTATAACCTTCAGCAAAACCATAATTCTTATCTAAGGGAAGCCATTCCACCTCCGGGAAAGTGCACACAACACTTTGCGAATCATCTGTTGAACCATTATCGGCCACAATCAACCGAACCCCTTCTCCCTGAGAATGTTCTACAACCGACGGAAGAAAATCAGCCAAGAATTTCTCCCCGTTCCAATTCAATATAACTACAGCTACTTTTGTCTTCATAAGCAGTTTTGATTAGGGTTTATGTTTCCAGCGATTGTGCGTCCACAACCATAATTCGGGTGCTCGATTGATGGTCTGTTCCAGGCGTCGAGCATAAGTTTCTGTTATGGCATTTAGTTCTTCTTGTTCCGGGTGTTCACACAACAGTGTGAGTTCACAACGATAATACCCTCTCTTAACACGTTGAACATCGGCATAAAACACCGGATAATGAAACTTGCGAGCCAATGTTTCACTACCCGTCAACACTGCTGTGGGTTGATGCAACAACTCAGTCCAATAGTGTATATTTTGCCGGGAAGGCGACTGGTCGGCTATCATACCATAAAAGCCGGGTATTCCTTCTTTGCGTGCGTTCACCATGTGACGTAACAGCATCTGCTTTTCCACATTTACCGAACCATGCGCCGAGCGGATTTTGGCCATCAAGCCATCAAAATAGGTATTGGAGAGACGACGATACACGTTATAAAAACGACTCTCGGGTAATCGGCTGTAATTACCAAGAAAAGTAAGCCATTCCCAGTTTCCATAATGACTCGTCATCAAGATGCAAGCTCCATATTGCTGCGCCATATAATCCACTTCTTCCCAATTAACAACCTCCACACGTTCAAAGGCTTCTTGCTCAGACATGCTTCGGAAATAAGGGATTTCAACCAATAGGTCTGCAAAAAAGTGATAGAAGTTTTTTTCGGTTGATGTAAGCCATGCTTCATCTGCATCGGGATATGCATTACGCAGATTGTGACGCACCACCTTCCTTCTATAGCCAATCACATAACGCAATAATGGATAAAGGAATGCATCAGCACACCAATAACGCCATCGTAAAGGCAAACGACCCAACAAGCGCATAAGAAAACGAGTAATAAATCGCTTACAATTATTCTTCAGGAGTGTAAACGCCTATCGAAACGCCATATTGAAACTCACCCTCAAGAATTTGAGCAATCATATCATCAGCCAAATTAACACCATCCTTACGAGCTGCCTTGGCGATAAACTCAAACATCTTTTCTTCATCAATATTAGCCTCTTCTGCTGTATCTTCATCTATTAGACCCTCGCTCTCATAATAATCATAAATCACATCCAACACATATTGAATGTCATCCTTAGAGAGTT
>CALGCU010000259.1 GCA_937886455.1 uncultured Bacteroidales bacterium
ACTGACCCTGATTTTTTGTATATATGGGATGAAAATGTAATACCGGAAATTACGATTCACATCACGGAAGATGAATGGAACAGATTGCTGATGCGCTATGATGAGCACATGCACAACGCCGACTATTTTCATGCCAATTTCACTTATAAAAAAGGAGACGAATCTTTTTATGTTGCAGACGGAGGCCTGCGCATGCGGGGCAATACCTCACGACGAAGACCGGAAGGAATGATGGGAGAAATGCACAATGCCGACAATCCAGATTGGCACCATTGTCATTTTGGCATTCATTTTCGCAAGTTTCACAAGGACAACGCACACACCATCAAAGGAACGCGCCGCCTGAATCTGAAATGGTTTAAAGATGATGCCTGCTATGTACGCGAAATCTATTGTTATGATTTGTTTCGCAGATATGGCATTTGGACTGCATTACACAATACATATTGTCGTTTATGGCTACAAGTGGGAAACGAACAACCTGCCTACTATGGTGTGTATGAAATGATGGAACCCATTGATGATGAATACATAAAACGTCGCACAGAGGGAATGTTTGAAAGTAGCAAGGGACACCTATGGAAATGTGTATATGGCGCCGATTTTCGCAACACAAACAACGAACTCTTTACATGGGACAAAAACGATGGCTCAAATTATCCATACGAGTTTAAAGGCGATTCGTTGAACTTTGCCACAGCCAGAGCGCAACTTCAGGATTTCATACTCAAGTTGAAAGGCAAAAGCGATGAAAGTTTTTACAAATGGATTAAAGAGGTGTGTGATGTAGAGTTATTGCTTAAGACCTACGCTGTAAATGTGGCAGTAGGCATGTGGGATGACCATTGGAACAACACCAACAACTTCTATATCTACTTTAACTCTACCGATAAATTTGCCTACAAATTTTTCCTGATTCCGTATGATTACGACAACACCTTAGGAACTAGTTTGGAATGTGGCATACAATCGGATGCCGGACGCCAAGACCCTTATAATTGGGGAAAAAACGGACTACTCATGAGCCGTATGATGAAGATTGAGGAATTTAGAATTATCTATAAAAATGCTCTGCTTGAACTTATTGCGCCGGAAAACAACCTCCTGCATGTAGATGCAAGCATTGCCCGCATAGAAGCATGGCAAAACAAGATTAAAGACTACATCAGTAACGACACCGAAGAAGACATGTATCTTGAAGACATACCGGCTTCATGGGGTAATCACCATGAATATCGCTTATTAGAAAGAGGAGAAAACAATTTCTTTGAAGTAAAAGCCAAGTCTATTTTGCTAATGGAGTAAGAGTTTCTTACATTCGCCGAATGTTTGTTGCATCAATCTGTTGCTTGATAGGATTTAAGACCAATCAATGGTTTATTGTTGCATTTCTTCCACAACAATTTATTGAGTTCATAAGTAAGGTAAGCACTACCTGCTCCTAAAACCGCACCGGCCAAGACATCCGTGGGGTAATGTACACCCAGATTCATACGCGAATATCCTACACCCGCCGCCCATAGATAGGATGGAACTGCCACATACCATTTGGGGTAGTGCAACGTGAGAGATGTAGCCACCGAAAAGGCAATAGTGGTATGAGCAGACGGGAAAGAAGGACTTGTCTCATGCGCCACATTGTGAATGGAATCGGGTAATTTATCATAAGGACGCGGACGATCTACCAGATATTTCATCCCCATGCTCAATCCCACCGATAGTCCTAAGCCCACACCCGTACAAAGAGCATTTTTAAGTAATGCATCATCTCGAATGGCCAAGGATGTAACACCCATCACAACCGGCACAGCAACCGCCACATAAACTGTAGATTCTGAAAGCACATTGCTAAATCCATGCATGGCTGTCTGCTGATTGATGGCATGCAAACAACGCGCATCAAAATGCTGAGAAGAAACACTTCCCACACCCAGACATAATACCACAAACAACATAGATATCTTCCGTATCATCACAAATCCTCTTGAAATGTAGTGTACAAAGGTAAGCAAAGAAGAAAAAACAAGCAAATCACACCTAAAGTGAGTACAACGAGCGTCCTGTAGTGTCGTCTTCGACACGTCCTGTAGGCGAAGCCGTCCTGTAGCTCGCTTGCGAGCGTCCTGTAGTGAGTGAAACGAACGTCCTGTAGCGCAGCGTCCTGTAGGGCTCCGCCCGTCCTATAGCGAATGCAATGAGCGTCCTATTACCTCCCTTACCATTAGATAGGATACATATAGGATGGAAAATGAAAAAAATATGAAAGGCTGAACCTCCATGAGTACGGCTTATTTGAGAACCTTTTTCTTGAACCGAAATAAATGTTTTTGCAAGATTTACAACAAAAGACTACCTTTGTAAATAGAAAATAGAACCACCTAAATCGCTAATGCAGATGACAACCATATCTCCCAAGCAAGACTATACAGAAAAAACATTCCCCATGTTGGCTAAAACCTTCAAAGGGTTAGAACCCATTTTAGCCAAAGAGTTGATAAACTTAGGGGCTGATGACGTAAGGATTGAACGACGTGCTGTATCGTTCTCTGGTAATAAAGAATTACTCTACAAAGCCAATCTATGCCTGCGCACTGCATCACGTGTACTCAAACCCATCGCCCACTTCAAAGCAAATGACCCGGAGCAGATATACAAAGAAATGAAAAAAATCAACTGGGAACGTATCATGAGCTTGGAAAAAACTTTTGTGATTGATGCCACAGTGTTTTCGGATGAGATACGACATTCACAATATGCCACATATCGTGCAAAGGATGCCATTGCCGACTGGTTCTTTGAGCGTTACAGTAAACGTCCGTCTGTGAACGTGAGTAATCCGGATATACGTATCAATCTACACATTGCTCAAAATCATTGTACTCTTTCTTTGGACAGTTCCGGAGAATCACTACACAAACGTGGTTGGCGCGTAGCGCAAAACGACGCACCTATCAATGAAGCCTTAGCAGCAGGTATGCTCTTAATGGCTGAATGGGACGGTCAAAGCGATTTTATCGACCCAATGTGTGGTTCGGGAACACTCCTAATTGAAGCCGCAATGATAGCCCTTAATATCCCACCCGGCATCTATCGTTCTTCATTTGCTTTTGAACATTGGAATGATTTTGACGAAGAACTTTTCGACCGGCTATACAATGACGACAGTAACGAACGTGAATTCAACCACACCATATATGGTTCTGACCAATCTGCATACGCCATCCGTATCGCTGAGCAGAATGTGCGGAGTGCGGGACTGAACAAGTATATCAAACTAAAAGTAACTCCCATACAGACCCTCACTCCTCCCACACAAGAGTGCTTGATAGTGACCAACCCGCCCTACGGCGAACGTATTGTTGCGGATGATATGTATGGTTTGTACGAAAATATAGGCAAATGCCTGAAACATCAATTCGCAGGTTCCACAGCATGGGTCATCAGTTCTCAAGATACTTTCTTAGAGAAAATGGGATTGAAACCTTCCAAAAAAATTAAATTATTAAATGGGAAATTAGACTGTTCGTTCTGTAGATACGACCTATTTAAAGGCAAGCGTAATGAGTTTTTGGCAAAGAAAAACAATTTAAACAATCCGGCATGAAACGAGCAACAATCATAGTAGCAGGAGGAAGTGGCCTGAGAATGGGAAGTGAATTGCCAAAGCAATTTATTGTCATCGGTGGTAAACCTATTTTACTCCGTACATTAGAAACATTCTATGCCTTCGACTCTCAAATGGTCTTAGTTGTTGTCCTGCCTGCCTCGCAAAAAGCTTATTGGCAAGACCTGCTCACACAACATCAGTGCACCATCCCGCACATCATAGCAGAAGGAGGCAACACACGCTTTGAATCTGTAAAAAACGGTATTTCTGCATTGCCGGATGACATTGAATTAATTGGAGTACATGATGGTGTTCGACCATTTGTATCACCCGAAACACTCAGTCGTTGTTATAGCAATGAAAAACCGGCTATAATCCCTGTCATTCCCATGCACGACAGCATAAGACAACTCACACAAGGGGGCAATCTGGCTGTTGATAGGAACGCTTTTGTGGCTGTACAGACACCACAAGTGTTTAACGCCAAACTATTGCGTCAAGCCTACACCCTCCCCTACAATGTTCAATATACAGATGATGCATCCGTAGTGGAAGCCACTGGTGCAAAAATAGAGCTTACTGAAGGTAATCGAGAAAACATCAAAATAACAACTCCTTTTGACCTTATCATCGCCGAAGGGATTATCACAAACCAGCCATCATGAATTTGCTGGAACAAAATATAACCTACATAGCCGGAGTTGGACCTCGGATTGCTGACCTACTCAAACGTGAACTGAACATCCACACTGTGGATGACCTCTTACGTCACTATCCATACAAGCACATTGACAGAAGCCGTTTTTATCGCATCAGCGAGATTAACGATGAACATACTTTTGTTCAAATCAAGGGACAAATAGTCAGAATGGAATTACAGGGCGAAGGACGAAAAACTCGACTATCTGCTGTATTCACTGATGGATATGACACCGTAGAACTGGTGTGGTTTAAGGGATTACGTTATGTGCAAGACCGTCTGAAAACCTCTGAGATATATGTATTATTCGGAAAGCCAAGCAGATTTAATAACAAGTGGAACTTCCCTCATCCGGAGTTAGAAACACTCCATAATTACAACCTGCAAGGCACTACCGGACTTGAACCCCACTACAATACATCCGAGAAGATGAAGTCATCAAACCTGACTTCTAAACAGATTCGTAAAATCATTCACAACCTACTTCCTGCACTCAAACAAGGATTGCCCGAAACATTGCCACCCACTTTGATTCAAACATATAAATTGCCTTCTTTGGCAGAAGCACTGTGCCAGATACATTTCCCTTCTAACATTGACCAACTCAAACGCGCACGGCAAAGACTCAAGTTTGAAGAACTATTTTATATCCAACTCAACATTCTTCAAAAAGCCAAACAGCGCGAACAAGCATACAAAGGATTCACATTCTCTGTTGTAGGAGATTATTTTAACACCTTCTATAAGGACTACTTACCATTTCCTCTGACCAACGCCCAAAAGCGCGTGATTAAGGAAATAAGAGCTGACATGGGAAGTGGACGCCAAATGAACAGACTTCTGCAAGGTGATGTAGGCAGTGGAAAAACATTGGTTGCCTTAATGTGTACACTCTTGGCTGCCGACAACAACTACCAAGCATGCATAATGGCTCCCACAGAAATCCTTGCAACACAGCATTTTCATTCTGTAACACAAATGCTGGGTAATTTGGGAATCAACACAGCACTCCTCACAGGGAGCACTCGAAAATCTGAACGTGAACGCATACACAACGGACTCATAACCGGACAAATACACCTACTGATAGGTACTCACGCACTTTTGGAAGACACTGTTCAATTCTATAATCTCGGATTGGTGGTCATAGATGAGCAACACCGATTTGGAGTAGCACAACGCGCAAAAATGTGGAGCAAGAACACACATCCTCCACACATACTCGTAATGACAGCCACTCCTATTCCACGCACCTTAGCCATGACTGTATATGGCGATTTACGCGTGTCAGTCATCGACGAACTCCCACCCGGACGAAAGCCGATACAGACTGCACATTATTACAATACCAGCCGCCAAAAACTCAACACATTCATCCGTCAACAAATAGAAGCCGGAAGGCAGATTTATGTGGTCTATCCCCTCATTCAAGAATCGGAGAAAATAGACCTCGCCAACTTAGAAGCCGGATATGCCAACATGTGTGAAACATTTCCCACATACAAAATCAGCATGGTGCATGGCAAGATGAAACCCGCAGAAAAAGACGCACAAATGGAACGATTTGCCAAAGGAGAAACACAGATTATGGTAGCCACCACTGTCATTGAAGTAGGCGTCAATGTTCCTAACGCATCGGTAATGATAATTGAAAATGCTGAACGATTCGGGCTTTCACAACTCCACCAATTGATATTCCATCAGTTGTTTCAATGAAGAATATCAATTTTTCTTTTCCTTTGATAACTGAATCGAATGTTGATGAACCTTTCTTCCAATCATCTTTCATTGAATCAAAGATTGTTTCTGTATGTTTCAAACCACTCCATTGTTCAATTTGAAGTATTTCTTTTGGTAAATCTTCCATAGTAACTGTAGATGGAATAAATCGTTTTTCATCAACATATTTTCCTTTAAATTCACAAGTATAAACTTCATCCCAAAATTGGACTTCACCTGTGCTAACTTGTTTATACAATTTTTCTTGGGTTATTGCTGATGCAACGAATAATAAAATACCAAATGTTAAAATACCAAATAATCCTGCTATTGTTCCTGCTGTTGATTCTTTCATGTTACTTATCCTTATAAACAATTATTACATATATTTCAAATTCAATAGGTGTTGCAAATTTTCCAATGAATTCTTTATCTGATGAAAGAATATCATCTAAAATATTATCAATAATATCCACTGCTTCATCAGGGGTTTCAAGTTCTGTACTATAAACCTTGCATGAATAATGTTCTGGTAATCTATTATTAATTGCTTCTTCCAAATCTTCTAATGGTAGTGAATCTTTTTCATGCATTTCAACAGTATTTTTAACGATTTCTTGAATTTCTGTCATTTATAATCCTTTATCTAAAAAGTTTAATATTACATTCTTCCATTTTATCTTTTAATTCTGGTTCTATTTCTTGACAATTAGCAGGAAAATAAAACCACGAAGCAGTATATTCTTTTCTAGTTGCTTTAACCATTCCATATGGGTCTGTATTATAATCAACAACTTGAATATCACTTATTCCTTCAACCAAAAATGGAATAATTTCTTCTTGGAGTTTAAATGGATATGTTGGGTCAATAATATCCCCAGAAGAATATCCATCATGAATAATATGTTTATTCATAAATTCTTGAATATCTTCAATTTTTCCTTCCATAACAACAGTTGTTCCAAATCCATCTGCTTCTTTGCACCATTCTTTTGCATCTTTTGGATATTTTGTCATAAATTGACTTACACAATGAGATGCTTGAGCAATTGCTTTACCAGTATTCATTGAATGTAAATCATTTCTAATTAAAATATATAATTTATTTAATATTTGATTTATTTTTTTGTGAAAACTAATTCTCCTTCTTCAATGACGTATTCGTTGGTATATGCCATTGTTTTCTCTGCAATGTTGCGCACCACGCTGCCGCAGTCCATTCCTGCATCATAGTAACCTCTATTGCGAGCACCATGAATTACGCAGATACAACTATATTGTGGATTTTCTTCTGGAAAATACCCTACAAACGACATGCGGTGGCGGCTACTGCTATAACCATGTTCTGTTTTTATTTGAGCTGTTCCCGTCTTACCTGCAATCGCTACCCACTTACTTTGTGCTTTGCGCATACCCCATGGATTGACGGATGCAGTGCCCAACTCGTTGTCCCATACTACATCATGAAGACAATCTTGAATATCGTGCAATGTGGCATTGTTGCATATGTGATTTCGAATGACCGAGCTGTTGTACTCTTCCAGCGTCTTACCATCTTTGCAAATCTTTTTCACCAGCACTGGGCTAATCATTTTCCCATTATTGGCAATACCATTATAGAACAGCAACATCTGCAATGGACTCAACTCTACCGAATAGCCATACGACATCTTTGAGATAGTCACAGTGTCGTTGGGAACAACCAACAGAGCTTGTTGAGCGCCGGGGATAATATAGTCAATGCTATCATTCAACCCCATGCGATTCAGTTTGTTTACAAATTTTTTCGCACTTCCATCATAACTTTTTGTCACGATTTGTGCCAACGCGATATTGCTACTCACGGCCAATGCTTGGCGTATAGTGTAGATGGTGTCAGCGGGGTGGGCATCTGTATGTGATAGGGTATGATATTTCCAGCCCTTTTTCCATACTTCTATACTATCTGTAATCTCTACCTCATTGTCATCTAATGCGGCCATCAATGAGATAGTTTTGAATGTTGAACCTGGCTCTACACGTGTAACAGCGTGATTTGCAGTCTCATAATACTGCCCATTTTCAGTATTCAAATCCAGATTGCACATGGCGTTTATCTCGCCAGTTTTTACTTCCATCAGAATCACACACCCCCAGTCGGCTTGATTCTTAGTGATTTGTTTGCGCAAACTGCTCTCACATATGTCCAGCAGATTAGCATCCAATGTAGTATATACATCAGCACCACTTTCGGCTTCACGAATAGGAGTATGTTGCCAGTAGCCAGCTACGCGTTCCAGCTTGCTCTCTCCATCCACACCGCAGAGATATTTATCGAAACGTTTCTCTATACCAGCATTGCCATGACCGTTATCGCCATATATACTACCTATAGTCCGACTACCTAAACTGCCGAAAGGTTTCGAACGACGATTGACATCTCTAAAATAGATACCGCTTTTATAATGACCGCGACAGATAAGTGGTAATTTTTCTATTTCTTTCTTTACTAAGTTTCCATTTCCATCTGGCATCATTTGAGTAGCTCTGCATTTACCATCTTCAGCTATTTCCCATT
>CALGCU010000260.1 GCA_937886455.1 uncultured Bacteroidales bacterium
AAGGACAATAAGATTAAAGTGGGGGTGGAAGGATATATCGTCGGGGCATATGGTAACAATAAAGCTCCTGTTTATGGAGAAGCAGCTCTCACTGCTGACAACCAATATAACGTGTTGATTGCTGACGCTGCTGATGATTATACCACTGCTGTGTGCGTGCAATTGCCTGCTGGTGTGATTCGTGATGGAGTTAACCTTGTAACTCACGGAGAAAACTTAGGTAAAAAACTCAAAATTCATGGTACTTTGGAAGCCTACAACACTATGCCTGGTGTGAAAAATGGTGATGAAGCTTATCTGGATGGTAAAAAAGTAGATGGAGCTATAGATGTAACTGGAAAAATCTTCGCAGAAACTTTGCTCACACAAGAAAGTTTTGACAAATTCACAGCCTATAGTGTAGCCGGTGACCAAGTGTGGACTTTTGATGAAAAATATGGTGCAAAAATGTCTGGATACGCTGATGGCAAATCAATTGCAAACGAAGACTGGTTCATTTCTCCTGCTATTGATTTGACCGGACTACCTTCTGCTGAATTAAGCTTTGAACATGCTCGCGGACCAAAAGGTAGCATGGCTGTTGCTTTGTCTAATTATGTTGTACTGCTTTCTAATGACTATGTTTCCGGTGATCCTAATGCCGCTACTTGGGAAGTTGTAGAAGGTGTAAATCATGGTAATACAGCATGGGGATATGTTTCTTCTGGAAAATTGCCTATCCCATCGGCTTACTTGACCGCTAATTGTCGCATTGCGCTAAAATATACTTGCTCTGATGCTGAATCAGCTACATGGGAAGTAAGAAATATCGTGGTTGAATAATCTTAATCCTCAACCAATATAACACACAACAGGATGTGCCTTCTGAGCACATCCTGTTTTTTATTGCAACCACCATTTTACACTCTTACAAGCAAAGATTGTTGTTCTATCTTTAGTCAATCTCGTTTATTTACAGTATATTTGCAAACGGAAATAATGTAATACGACTATTAACAAGATTCTTTTGTATGAAGAAACATTTTTTTTGCACCATTTGCTGTATAATATTCTTCACAGTAGCCTACTCACAACAAAAAAATCAAGCCTATATAGACTATATCCAAAAATATGCGCCTATTGCCGTATCCGAACAATCTAAATTTGGAATTCCGGCAAGTATCACCCTCGCTCAAGGTCTCTTAGAGTCCGGAGCTGGACAAAGTGAGTTAGCACGTAAATCCAATAATCACTTTGGAATAAAATGCCACACCGGTTGGACAGGCGAACGCACATACCATGATGATGATGCGCGCCAAGAGTGCTTCCGTAAATATCAACACGTCTCTGAGTCCTATGACGACCACTCACTCTTTCTCACATCTCGTTCACGCTATGCAGAACTGTTTAAATTAAAACCCACCGACTACAAGGCGTGGGCACACGGACTCAAAAAAGCAGGATATGCCACCGACCCAAACTATGCACACAAACTGATTAAAATCATTGAGGATTACGACCTTCATCAATTAGATCTTAATGGTAAAATAGCAGTCGCCACCACAACGAAACAACAAGATAAAAAATCCACTCAACAAGAGAAAAAAGCAAAAAACGGAAAACTATCTACACCCACCAAAGAAAACCTTATGGGTGAAGTACCGGCATATACACCTCATGCTGTGGCTCGATTAAATGGTGTGAAATGTATTATTGCTGAAGCTGGAGATTCATACTCAAGTATAGCTCATGAATTTGGACTTACAGAAAAAGAACTGTTGCGCTTTAATGATATAACAAAAGCGATACCATTGCAAAAAGGAGATAGAGTTTTTCTGGGTGTTAAGAAATGCCGTGCACCAAAGGCCAACACATACTACATCGTCAAAGAAGGTGATACAGCACATGCCATCTCACAACGCTATGCTATCCGTTTAAAGAAATTGTATGACCTCAACCAAATGAAGTATTCTCAAGGGGTTCAGGTTGGTCAAAGATTGCGCTTGAGATGAAACGAGGTAAAACAGAAAACTTAGCAGACATCCTTAATCAACTCCTTGAAAACACCCAATTGGAAAGAGGACTCTTGGAAAGACAAGTGGTCAGAATCGTCTATCAAACATTGGGGCAGTTAGGAACAAAATACCTGCGTAAAGTAGAACTCAAAAATGGTGTGCTTTACCTTTATCTCACATCAGCAGCACTAAGACAAGAGTTGTACATGTCCAGAATGGCCTTTGTAGAAAGAATAAATCTACAATTAGGAAAGAAAATAGTACAAGATTTACGCATATCTTAAGGTAAACTCTACAGATTTTATTTTTTGTATTTTTTTAAGACGATAAATCATTGGTTTCGTCATATCTTTTTTATACCTTTGCACCCGAAAAATTCATCTCTTCAATTCTATAATCATGGCGATAGATACTACTCACCCTTACAAGATTTTTGCAGGTACGAACAGTCGTTACTTGGCACAAAAAATTTGTGACACGCTTGGCTGTCAATTAGGTAAATCAAACACTGTACGTTTCTCTGATGGAGAGTTCGCAGTGTCATTTGAGGAATCAATTCGTGGACAACATGTTTACATCGTTCAATCTACATTCCCTAATTCCGATAATATGATGGAATTACTCCTGATGATTGACGCTGCTAAACGTGCTTCTGCCTACAAAGTGGCGGCTGTTATCCCTTATTTTGGATGGGCACGCCAGGATAGAAAAGACAAACCACGTGTGTCTATCGGAGCTAAATTGGTTGCTAATATGCTACAAGTAGCAGGTGTTGACCGCGTGTTGACTATGGACCTACATGCAGACCAAATTCAAGGATTCTTTGACATACCGGTTGACCACTTGTATGCTTCAACCATATTTTTACCCTACATCAAGTCTTTGCAATTGGAAAATCTGGTTATCGCTTCTCCTGATGTGGGAGGTTCTAAGCGTGCTGGAGGCTACTCCAAATATTTAGACGTAACAATGGTGCTCTGCCACAAAACAAGAGAAAAAGCAAACGTGGTGAGCGAAATGCGAATCATTGGTGATGTAAAAGACAAAAACGTCATCATTATGGACGACATGGTGGATACAGCCGGAACACTCTGCAAAGCTGCCAACATCATGATGGAAAACGGTGCTCGCAGCGTACGTGCTATTGTTTCTCATGGCGTGATGTCTGGTAAAGCATGTGAAAACGTTATGTCATCTGCTCTTCAAGAAATAGTATTCTCTGATTCTATTCCATTTGACACCACTCGTTGCCCTAAAGTAAAAGTGTTGTCTATTGCCGAATTGTTTGCTGACACAATCACTCGTATCCAAGACCAACGCTCCATTAGTGAACAATATCTGATGTAAAACATTTACACAACTCACAATAAGAAAGCCGGATCAAAAGTTTTATTTGACCCGGCTTCTTTTATTGTGATTCCTCTTATAAGTAGGCTTCTATGCTCACTACACAGTCATAATCTCTTTTTCTTTGGCTGCAAGAAGTTCTTCCACTTTCTTGATATACTTGTCATGAATCTTCTGAACTTCGCCTTCTGCATCTTTCTCTACATCTTCAGGCAAACCTTCCTTAACAAGTTTTTTCAATTTTTCAATTGCATCACGACGAGCATTACGAATACTTACTTTCGCATCTTCACCCTCAGCCTTTGCTTGTTTGGCAAGTTGTTTACGACGCTCCTCGGTCAGTGGAGGAAATGACAAGCGTATAATCTCACCATTATTAGCCGGAGTAATACCGATGTCAGAATTCAAAAGAGCTTTCTCTATCACCGGAAGAAGATTCTTCTCCCAAGGCTGAATGGTAATTGTCTTGGCATCTGGAGCAGAGATTGTTGCCACATTGGCAAGAGGAGTCATACTTCCATAATATTCCACGCGAACTGGATCCAATATGCGCGCACTCGCTTTACCGGCACGAATGTGTGCTAATGTGTCATCCAAAAACATAATAGTCGCCTGCATACTTTCTTCTGCTTGGGCGAAGTAGGGCTTAACGTCCATCATATTGTTGAGGTTTTTTAAATTATATTTTCACTAAAGTTCCTATTTGTTCTCCTTCCATCA
Organism: uncultured Bacteroidales bacterium; assembly: GCA_937886455.1. Classification (GTDB taxonomy): domain Bacteria; phylum Bacteroidota; class Bacteroidia; order Bacteroidales; family Paludibacteraceae; genus Gallipaludibacter. The sequence goes on from CALGCU010000260.1 coordinate 4,062, forward strand.
CTTTCTTTAAATTACCTACGGTGTCCATGTCAAACACATAAATAGGCATCTTATTTTCCTTGCAAAGTGTAGTAGCCGTCAAATCCATCACACGCAGGTTGCGAGTGTAAATCTCATCATAACTTATCTCGCTAAACTTCACAGCGCTTGGGTCTTTCTCCGGGTCAGCGGTGTAAATACCATCCACGCGAGTTCCTTTCAACATCACATCTGCTTCTATCTCGATTGCACGAAGAGCTGAGCCCGTGTCGGTTGTGAAATAAGGACATCCTGTTCCGGCTGAGAAAATCGCTATTTCACCATTGTTCAACACTTCTAATGCACGATGTTTGCTGTAAAATTCACCAATTGGCTCCATCCGAACGGCGGTCAAAACACGCACACGTGCACCCACACTTTCCAATGCTGAACTCAAGGCAAGACTGTTTATCACAGTGGCAAGCATACCCATCTGGTCACCCTTCACGCGGTCAAAACCCTTGGATGCACCACTCAAACCTCTGAATATGTTGCCTCCGCCTATCACTATGCCCACCTGAACACCCATGTCCGAAATCTCTTTAATCTGACGTGCGTAATCTGCAAGACGCTCTTCGTCAATGCCATATTGGCGGCTCCCCATCAGCGACTCGCCACTCAATTTCAATAATATACGTTTATATACAGCCATAATATATGAAAGATTTAGTCTAATCTTTTCGCAAAAGTAATCAAACAGATGCAAAATAGCAAATCTTATATAAAGATATACGCAAACAAAACAACACACTTTCTTGAAGCGGAATAAACTAAATTACTTATCTTTGCATACGGATAATCAAATAATACAATATGCAACAAACAAGACAACAAAAAATAGCAAGACTATTACAAAAAGAATTAGGAGATATCTTCCTCTCTGTGGCTAAACAACATCAAGGAACTCTCATCTCTGTCTCAGAAGTTAGAGTAAGCCCCGACCTCAGCATTGCACACGCCTATCTGAGTATATTCCCCGATAATAGGGCACAAGAAATGCTCACAATTGTAGAAGACAACATCAAAACAATCAGATTTGAATTGGGCAATAGGGTGAGACACCAACTGCGTATCATACCCGAACTGCGATTCCATCACGACAAAACGATTGACTATCTTGAAAATATAGACAATCTGCTCAATCAATAAACACTACACGCTTCGCCTGATTCAATGAAAACAGAATTGCTCATAGCATGGCGCTACTTGTTCAGTAAGAAAAGCCATAATGCCATCAACATTGTGGCTGGAATATCTGCGGCGGGAGTCGGAGTAGCAACTATGGCTTTGGTATGCGTACTCTCTGTGCTGAATGGATTTAATCGGCTCATTGAAGACATGTTCTCTGCATTCGACCCTGATTTGAGAATTGAATCGGTGGAGGGAAAAACCATTGTCCTGGATTCCCTGAAGAATATCGCAACGCTACCTCAAGTGGACGTTATGGCGCTCACCATTGAAGAAAATGCGTTGGTAAGATTCTCCAACAAACAACTACCGGCAACAATCAAAGGAGTGGACACCTGTTTTAACCAACTCACAAATATCGACTCCATTATGTTCGATGGCTCATTCCAGACATTTGACGGAGCATTTGAAAGGTGTGTGCCCGGTGTTGGATTGGCAAGCAAGATGGGAATCACCCCCTATTTTATTGACCCTGTCAGAATCTATGCACCACAAAAAGGAAAACAAATCAACCTTGTCCGTCCGGATAGAAGCTTCAATGAAGCATCCACATTCATCAGCGGAATTTTTGCTGTGCAACAAGCAAAATACGATGACACCTACATGATTGTATCTTTGCAATTAGCACAAGAACTCTTCGGATACAAAAACAACGAAGCTACAGCGGTGGAAATAAAACTCAAAAATAACGACAATGCAAAAGAGGCAAAAAAACTAATCAAAGATATACTCGGCAACTCCTACACAGTACTCGATAGATACGAACAACAAGCCGACTTCTTCCGAATTGTCAAAATCGAAAAGTGGATTACATTCTTCCTGCTTTCATTCATTCTCTTAATTGCTACATTCAACATCATTGGCTCATTATCCATGCTGATTATTGAGAAAAAACAAGACATACAAATCCTACAAAGTCTCGGCGCTACACCATCCTTCATTTACAAGATTTTCCTATTGGAAGGATGGATGATTTCGGCCATAGGAGCACTCATCGGACTCATAGTGGGTACACTCATCTGCTGGGGACAACAACAATACGGATGGCTCAGAATGGGAGCCGGCTATATCATTGATGCCTACCCCGTACACCTGCAAGTGGCAGACCTACTGCTTATTCTCATCACTGTGTGGACACTTGGATTTATTGCGGCTTTCTATCCTGCACAAAAAGCAAAAAAACAACCTCTTAAGTCATGAAACAAAATACATACACATACATATTACTCACACTATGTTTCATGGGAATGTGTGCCTGCTCAGGAGATAACAACCAACCACAGGTAAATAAACACTTCACTATGGACACTCCGTTTGCAGAAGCAAATGCAATCTACTACGGACCTTTCTATCAGGATCTTGGCATCACAACACAAGTCTTTGAAATGGAATTCTACACAGAAGGTCTCACAATTGACTCTTTGGGAACCCTCACAGGAACAGGCTACCACCTCTACATCACCGACCTGTTCGCACAAACCACCGACTCAATACCACCACAAGGAACATACACCATTGATTCAATCAACTATGGACAACCATTCACCATCATGCCCGGCAAGAAGTTTACAACTGAACTCGCTGTCGGCGCGCAACTCACACACGTGGGAAGTGAATTTATTTCCACCTATTTCCTCGACACTGGAACACTCACCCTGCAATGGCAAGGCGACACAGCTCATGTGAAATTGGACATGCTCACAACATCGCAAGATAAACTGCAAACTGAATTCTATGGAACACTTCCTGTTTACTACATAGAATACAACACCGAAAAATATGCAAATAGTAAGATACAACGAAAAAAATATGCAAAAAAGCATGTTTTATAACTATTTTTTATGCAAAAAAACAATTTTAAGTAAAAAATAACTTAATCTCGCTTGTTTGTTCAATGACATTCATTATCTTTGCCAACGAAAGACCGCTGTAACTAAGCACACAGTAATATAGAACTTTTAAATATCAACCTTATAAATTAAGAAGAAAATGAAAAAAATGAAATTTTATTTGATGACGCTCGTAGCAGTTGCTATGATGGCCGTTTCATGCGAAAGACCAGTACCACCAACTCCGACACCACAAGTAAACGAAGTGGAATTGACTAATGCAGAAGTTATTTATTTCCAAAACTACAATGATGGCGACTTTGAACATTATATGGTAATGTTTGAAGACAAAGCTAATGCAGAAACATCATACTATGCAGAACTCGTTTCTTATGGTAATGACAAAAAAGCTCCAACTCCGGGTAAATATAACTTAAACACAGAACCTGAAGCTGTAGCTGGAGACATACTTCTCGTGCTTGAAAAAACTATCATCGTAGGTACTGATACTACTGCCCTTGAAGCTGACTCTGTAGTAATGGAAATTAAAGATAACGAAGTTGTTATCAATGCTAAATATCCGGAAGGAACAAGAGAAAAACTTGTTTACAAGAATGCTTTACCTACCGCTTTTGACTTCCCGGGAAATGGTGAACCTACTGAAGTAAAAGACTTCAATTGGACACTCAATAGAGCTGCTATTGAAATGCAAGATGGTATGTTCTACTTGATTATGTTGGACACTGTAAAAATACAAGGAGTGCAAATCGCAGGATACGCTTTGGCTTCTTATGCAACTGCAATGGAAAATAATCAAACACTCGATGCACTTCCTACAGGAACTTATGGTTCAATGTCTTTCATGGACTTCTATAGCTACGCAATGAGTGGATACGCATATGACGCTGTATTCTCTGGAAATTATACTGACGTTATAAGCGGTTCACTTTATTCACTTGCTTTTGAGGGACTTGTACCTACTGCAGATGGTGGAGTTGACTTTGATAAAACCTATTGGTTGAGTGATCTCACTGTAGTTTACGACAAAGATGGAGAAAATGCTACTATCAATGTTGAAGCAACAAGCTACTACGGAAGTACATTCGTAATTAACTATCAAGGACCGGTAGAAGAAACTGTATCAAACTCTCCGGCTGCTGTTGCTCCATTGCAACTCGCTCCTAAAGCTGAACAATATTGGGGTAATAGCTTAATTGTTAAACAACCACGCCACAAAAAACCGGTTGTAAAATTAGCTAAATTCATCCGCTAAGAATACATATACTAAATATGTCATAATAAATAAGGTGTGTCCACTTGGATACACCTTATTTATTTTTATGCCATTTGCAAATACTATTCCCATTTGATAACCAATCCCCCTACCATCCGTCCGGCTCTTGAGATTCCCATCTCAAGATATCCCTCGCTTTAGCGACACACCCTGCCGCAGGCACACACCCTTTGCGCCAGCAAACACACCCGCACA
>CALGCU010000261.1 GCA_937886455.1 uncultured Bacteroidales bacterium
AGGGGAATTTATTGAGCAAACGTCAAAACAATACTATGACGAAGAAGCGCAACAATTCCTTGCCGACCGATATATCACCGGCGAGTGTCCACACTGCCATGCAGAAGGAGCGTATGGCGACCAATGTGAAAAATGTGGTACATCACTTTCTCCACTGGACTTAATCAACCCTAAATCCACCATCAGTGGAAGCACCCCTGTGTTGAAACAAACCAAACACTGGTATTTGCCTCTTGACAAACACGAAGCATGGCAAAAAGAGTGGATACTGGAACAACACAAGGAATGGAAAGCCAATGTGTATGGACAATGCAAGAGCTGGCTTGACATGGGCTTACAACCCCGTGCTGTGAGCCGTGACTTGGATTGGGGAATTCCTGTTCCGGTAGAAGGAGCTGAAGGTAAAGTGCTATACGTGTGGTTTGACGCACCGATTGGGTATATTTCCAACACAAAAGAATTACTCCCTGACACATGGGAAAAATGGTGGAAAGACCAAGACACACGCATGATTCATTTCATTGGAAAAGACAATATTGTGTTCCACTGTATTGTATTCCCCGCCATGCTCAAGGCAGAAGGTTCGTATATCTTACCTGACAATGTACCTGCCAACGAGTTTTTAAACCTGGAAGGCGACAAGATTTCCACTTCACGCAACTGGGCTGTGTGGCTACATGAATACCTTCAAGAGTTTCCGGGCAAGCAAGACGTATTGCGCTATGTGCTCACAGCCAATGCACCGGAAACAAAAGACAACGACTTTACTTGGAAAGACTTTCAAGCACGCAACAACAATGAATTAGTGGCTGTGTATGGCAACTTCATCAACCGTGCATTGGTACTCACCCATAAATACTTTGATGGTAAAGTGCCCGCATGTGGCGAATTAAACGAATATGACCAAGCCACACTGAAGGAGTTTGCCGACGTGAAACAACAAGTGGAAAAACTCTTGGACACATTCAAGTTCCGTGACGCCCAAAAAGAAGCCATGAACTTGGCACGTATCGGTAATAAATACCTCGCAGACACAGAGCCTTGGAAAACAGCCAAGACAGACATGGAGCGCACTGCAACCATTCTGCATTTATCTTTACAAATTGCAGCCAACCTTGCCATTGCGTTTGAGCCCTTCCTGCCTTTCTCTTCTGAGAAATTGCGCAAGATGTTAGCGATGTCATCTTTCTCATGGAACGACCTTGGCAAGGTAGATTTACTCCCGGAAGGTCATCAAATCAATCCGGCTGAACTCTTGTTTGAAAAGATTGAAGACAGCGTAGTGGAAGCACAAGTACAAAAACTGCTTGACACCAAGAAGGCTAATGAAGCCAACAGTTTTACTCCGGAAGCCATCAAAGAAAATGTTCCTTTTGAGGATTTCTGCAAATTAGACATGCGCGTAGGAACAGTGTTGGAATGTACCAAGGTGCCCAAAGCCGACAAGTTGCTACAATTCAAAATAGATGACGGCATGGGAGGCCGTACTATCGTATCCGGCATTGCACAAAGCTATCCTGACCCACAAGTATTGGTAGGCAAACAAGTGTGCTTTGTAGCCAATTTTGAGCCACGCAAACTCAAAGGCATTATGAGCGAAGGAATGATTATCAGCGCTGTGGATGCAGACGGACGTTTGGTGGTGATTAGCCCGAGCGATGTTGTGAAAAACGGCGTAAATGTAGGATAAACAAGAATAATAACCCTAAAAAAACATATTACCATGATTTACAAATTGGCTATCATCGGCGGAGGTCCTGCCGGTTACACAGCAGCAGAGCGTGCTGCTCATCACGGAATGACTTCTGTAATTTTTGAACAAAAAGCATTAGGAGGAACCTGTCTGAACGAAGGTTGTATTCCAACCAAGGCATTGCTATATTCAGCAAAGACCTACATGCAAGCCACCAACGCTTCTAAATATGGCGTGAGCGTAGAAAACCCTTCATTTGACTATGCAAAAATGCACAGCCGCAAATCAAAGATTGTGCGCAAATTAGTAGCTGGAATCAAATCAAAAATCAACAATGACCTGACCACTTTTGTTGCAGCAGAGGCAGTAGTGACCAACTACACCCCGGAAAAAGTGACCATCACAGCCAACGGAGAAACCTATGAAGCTGAGAATGTATTGCTGTGCTGTGGTTCAGACAATAT
>CALGCU010000262.1 GCA_937886455.1 uncultured Bacteroidales bacterium
TTCTTTGAACATGTCGTCTAAGTTGCGTTGTATTTTTTCCCAGATGGCATAGCCATAAGGTTTGATGACCATACATCCTCTTACGGCTGAGTTTTCAGCCAAGTCGGCCTTTACAACAAGGTCGTTGTACCATTGAGAGTAGTTTTCTTCTCTTGAAGTGAGTTCTTTTAGTTCTTTAGCCATATATGTATTGTTTTTCTTTATTTTTTTGCGTGATAAACTTACAAGGATGCAAAGTTACAAAAAAAGTATTGATAAATGTGTTTTTACTTTTATGCTAATTTAAGTCCACTTTGGTGTATTTATATCCTTTTCGTTTCAGTTCTATTGCGGCGCCAATGTTGAAAAAGGCTTTTGTGCTTCGTGCGAAAGCATGAAAAGCCAGTTTGCTTTGAGGTTCAAGTTCTTCCTTTCGTATCAGGTCGTTGGCAGTGTGAGCACATGAACGTAGGCAGTCTTCTATGTTTTTTGTTTCCTGTTGTGTGAGTTTGAGTATGTCTTCACAGATATATTCGTCCATGTAGTCAAATCCTCTTTTGTCTCTGATGTATGTATAGAGATTGTCAATGTGTGAATAGAATTGCCAATCTTGGTCCCATAAAGCAGCACATGCCATTCCTACGTATGCCGCCCAAGCAAACGACACAGCGGGGTATTCAGCAATCTGAGGGATGGCGTCAGCCAAATAGTGAGGTGCTATTTTGTTCCATGTATTTGCGAGGTCTTCCGATTGCAGTAAGTTGTTTCCTAAAAGTTGATATTGCTGTGCCTTCTCCATGAGGAGATTGGTAAGTTTGAGTTCGTAGTTTTGTAGGTATTCGTTGAGTTCCATGTTGTTGATTTTATTCTTGATAGTAGATTCGTTTTACACGTCTTGATACACCGGTGAGTATTTCATAGCTGATGGTGTCCAGTTTTTGTGCTATTTCGTTGAGTGTGATTTCCTCTCCAAAGATAATCACTTCGTCTCCTTCTTTGGCGTTGGCATGTGTGATGTCAATCATGGCTTGGTCCATGCATATATTGCCAATTACCGGGCATCGTTGTCCGTTGACGAGTACTTCTCCCACTCCGTTTCCTAATTTACGGTGAAATCCGTCGGCATAACCGATAGGGATGATGGCAATCTGCTTATCCTCAGTGAGCATTGCTTTACGAGAATAGCCAACACTTTCGCCGGCTTTGACGTGCTTAGTTTGTAGAATCACGGTTTTCAGTGTACAAACATTTTTGAGTTGAGTGTCGGGAAGTGCAGTGATTCCGTAATGTCCAATGCCGAGCCTAACCATGTCAAATTGGTGTTCCGTGAAGCGTTCAATTCCTGCGGAGTTGAGAATGTGTTTCATAATGGGGTATGGCAGTGATTGTTGTATTTCATTGGCACATTGTGTGAAATAGTTTATTTGTTGTAGT
>CALGCU010000263.1 GCA_937886455.1 uncultured Bacteroidales bacterium
CTTAGGATTGCAAAGCTTTGTCTTTGCGCTGGCTGTTGTCGGCAATAGACATGCTATCGCCAGTATCGCCACTAATAATAGGTTATTTTTTCTTTTGTTGTATAGCTGCTTTTACGAAGTTGACGAATAGAGGGTGTGGTTTAAGCACGGTGCTACTGTATTCCGGGTGGAATTGTACTCCCATGTAGAATGGGTGTTGTTCGAGATCAATGATTTCCACAAGGTCAGCTTCTTTGTTGATACCGCTACAGGTCATGCCTGCTTTTTCAAATTCATCTTTGTATTGGTTGTTGAATTCAAATCTGTGTCTATGTCTTTCGCTGATTTCCTCTTGTTTGTATATTTCGTAAGCTTTTGTGTCTTTTTTGAGTTGGCATTTATATGCTCCGAGTCTCATGCTTCCTCCCATGTTGAGTATGTTTTTTTGGTCTTCCATCATATCAACAATGTTGTGGGTGGTGTGTGGGTCGATTTCGGTGCTGTTTGCGTCTGTGTATCCGAGTACGTTTCTTGCAAATTCAATTGCCATTGATTGCATACCTATGCATATTCCGAGACATGGTAGGTTGTTGGTTCTTGCGTAGTGTAGTGCAACAAATTTACCTTCAATACCTCTTGCTCCGAATCCCGGGCAAACTACTATAGCGTCCAATCCTTCAAATTCTTTTTCGATGTTTTGTTCAGTGAGTTTGTCGGATAGTATTGATTTTAGTTTAAGTTTGTGGTCGTTGTATGCAGCCGCATGTAGGAGTGATTCCATGATGGACTTGTATGCGTCCTGCAATTGTACGTATTTTCCCACTAATCCGATGTGTATTTCTTCTTTAGCGTTCTCAAGTTTTGAGAGGAAGTTATTCCAGTCTGTCATGTCTGCTTCGGGCACTTCAGATAGTTGGAATCCCATTTTTGTGAGCACTACTTCATCAAGTTTTTCGGCTTGCATGTTGAGTGGAACTCTGTAGATGGTTGGTGCGTCCAATGATTGTAGAACTGCTTGTGGTTCTACATTACAGAAGAGCCCTACTTTCTTTTTCATGTCAGCAGAGATGGCATGTTCGGTACGTAAAACCAGGATGTCCGGTTGTACACCTTCTTGTTGTAGTGCTTTGACCGAGTGTTGTGTTGGTTTTGTTTTTAGTTCTTTAGCGGCAGATAAGAAAGGTACGTATGTTAGGTGTATGCAGAGGCAGTTTTTTCCTAATTCCCAGCGTAGTTGTCTAACACTTTCGATGTAGGGTAGTGATTCTATGTCTCCTACAGTACCTCCGATTTCTGTGATGACGAAGTCAAAGTCTCCTTTATTACCGAGTAGTTTGATGTTTCGTTTGATTTCGTCGGTGATGTGTGGTATGATTTGTACAGTTTTTCCGAGGTAGTCTCCTCTTCGTTCTTTTTCTATTACGCTTTGGTATATGCGTCCTGTAGTGATATTATTAGAACGGTGTGTTTCTACGTTAAGGAATCTTTCGTAGTGTCCTAAGTCAAGGTCAGCTTCGTGTCCGTCAACAGTGACATAGCATTCTCCATGTTCATATGGGTTGAGCGTACCCGGGTCGATATTGATGTATGGGTCAAGTTTTTGATTGGTGACTTTAAATCCTCTTGCTTGTAGTAATTTACCTAATGATGCAGCAATAATCCCTTTACCGAGTGAGGAGGCAACTCCACCTGTTACAAATATGTACTTGGTTTCTTTCATCTGTCCTTGAATTTAATTTTATACGAAAGTGCAAAGATACAACAAACGGGTAAGATATGCAAAGTGTATGTGTTGTAAGAATTGTTTTTTTTAGGTGTATTTTTTTGTTTTTTGTGTGGTTGTTGTTGAACATTTTATGTGTTTGGTTTATTATTAAAAGTAGATAACTCAGTGTTTTAATTATTAAAAGTTATTTTTATGGATATTTTGCATGATAAGACTTCTCGTTTGTTTTATATTGATTTGGATGGTGAACATGCTTATTTGGAGTATGAGCTGAGCGGTGATGCATTGCGGGTTGTTCATACTGTGGTTCCTAAGGCTATTGGTGGTCGAGGAGTGGCTGGTGCTTTGGTTAGTGCGGCTTATGATTACTCTCGCAGTGAGTATTTGCGTTTTGTTCCTATTTGTTCGTATGCTAAGGCGTGGTTGGAACGCTATTTATGGACTCATGGAGGTATGTAGTTGTGGTGTGATTGGTGTGTGGTGTTGATGTTTGGATTTGTCAGAGTTGTCGGATGATTGTGATTAGAATCATCAGGTTGTTTTGATTGTACCTTTAGCCTACGGATCAGGACGTTCGTTTCACTCACTACAGGACGCTC
>CALGCU010000264.1 GCA_937886455.1 uncultured Bacteroidales bacterium
GTCCTATCATCCCCGCGACCACCTCGGGACCATCTCGGGACCACTAGATAGGAATGAGTATCTTTTACCGGACAGCAATAATAAAAAAATAGAGAGGAAATCACACATGCGATTTCCTCTCTATTTATAGATTTGTAACGATTGTTATTTTCTGTTTTTAGCCGCTTGGAGTGTGTTGCGTAACAATGAAACAATGGTCATAGGTCCAACTCCTCCCGGTACTGGAGTAATGTAACTACCCTTAGGCGCAACATTTTTGAAGTCAACGTCTCCGCAAAGACGGAAACCAGATTTTGTTTCTGTAGAAGGTACACGGGTGGTACCTACGTCAATAACCACAGCACCTTCCTTTACCATGTCTTCTTTTAAGAATTCAGGTGAACCAAGTGCAACTATGATAATATCAGCCTGTCTGGTAATGTCGGCTAAGTTTTTTGTACGACTGTGGCACACAGTGACGGTAGCATCTCCTGGATATCCTTTTTGCATCATTAGTGTGGCAATTGGTTTTCCTACAATGTTAGACCGCCCGATTACAACGCAATTTTTACCGCTGGTAGGTATGTCATAACGGCGTAACAATTCAATGATTCCGGAAGGGGTAGCTGATACGAAGCAGGGTAGTCCGATGCTCATTTTACCAACATTTATAGGGTGGAATCCATCTACATCCTTGCGATAGTCAATTGCTTCAATAATCTTTTGTTCATCAATATGCTTAGGCAATGGTAGTTGTACAATGAGACCATCCAATTCAGGATCAGCATTGAGCTTTTCTATTTCTTGTAATAGCTTTACTTCACTAATACTTTCTTCAAAGGCTATGTGGGTTGATTTGAAACCTACTTGTGCACATGATTTTACTTTATTGGCAACGTATGTCTCGCTTCCTCCGTCATGTCCTACTATGATGACTGCCAAATGGGGGGGACGTTGTCCATTAGCCACCATTTGTGCTACTTCGTCGGCTATTTCACATTTGATTTGGTCAGATATGTTCTTTCCGTCTATCAGTTGCATAGATGTCTTGTATTTTAAATGTTGTTCTACTTTCTTCTTTTAAGTTTACCAGAAGATGCCATTTTCATCATCTTGCACATCTGGTCAAATTGTTTGAGCAGTCGATTAACTTCTACGATGGATGTGCCACTTCCTTTTGCAATACGATTTTTGCGACTCCCATTTAAGATGGATGGGTTTTGTCGTTCTCTGGGTGTCATGGAGTGTATAATTGCTTCAACGCTCTTAAATGCATTGTCGTCAATATCTACATCTTTGAGCGCTTTACCCATGCCAGGTAACATCCCCAATAAATCCTTAACGTTACCCATCTTTTTGATTTGTTGAATTTGTGCCAAGAAGTCATCAAAGTCAAATTGATTTTTCGCTAACTTCTTAGAAATTCGTCTTGCCTCTTCTTCGTCATATTGTGCTTCTGCTCTTTCTACCAACGAAACGATGTCACCCATTCCGAGTATTCTGTCAGCCATACGTTCCGGATGGAACACGTCAATGGCATCCATTTTTTCGCCTGTACCTATGAATTTAATAGGTTTGTCAACCACAGAACGAATTGATAGGGCAGCACCACCACGAGCATCACCATCTAATTTGGTAAGGATTACACCATCAAAGTCTAGTCGTTCGTTGAATATTTTAGCTGTGTTGACAGCGTCTTGTCCCGTCATAGCATCAACTACAAAGAGGATTTCTTGTGGTTGAATAGCCTCTTTGATAGCGGCAATTTCGTTCATCATTATATCATCTACAGCCAATCGCCCTGCAGTATCTATGATGACTACGTCATATCCGTACACCTGTGCATGTTTGACAGCATTTTGGGCTATTTGTATCGGATTCTTGTTGCCTTCTTCTTTGTACACCGGAACACTGAGTTGCTCACCTAATATGCTTAACTGTTCAATAGCAGCGGGTCTGTAAATATCGCATGCTACTAACAAAGGTCTTTTCCCTTTTCTGGTCTTCAGCATGTTTGCCAATTTACCAGAGAAAGTGGTTTTACCTGAACCTTGCAAACCAGACATGAGTATGACTGCCGGTGCACCTTTTAGGTTGATGTCCACACTTGTTCCTCCCATCAGTGCAGCCAATTCATCATGTACGATTTTAACCATTAACTGGCTTGGCTTGATAGAGGTTAAAACATTTTGACCCAGTGCTTTTTGTTTTACTGTATCTGTAAATGTTTTGGCTGTCTTGTAGTTGACGTCAGCTTCGAGTAATGCTTTTCTAACGTCTTTTAGGGTTTCAGCAACATTAATTTCTGTGATTTTGCCTTCTCCTTTTAGGATTTTAAAGGATCGTTCCAGGCGTTCACTAAGGTTCTCAAACATAGTATTTCTTGTTGTTTTATTTTATGCGGTTAGTATAGTTTCCCGCAGACATGTATACTTTCTTTTGCTATCAAAATTCTTTTTTGCAAAGATAGTGTAAGGCGGGCGAAATCGCAAATCAAATACATGTTGGAACGGTACAAATTGTGTTTTGATTGCTTTGTGTTGCTTCTTTTTGGGGTGTGTTCTTTAGAATGTGATGATGAATCCTCCGTGTAGGTTGATACCTGCTTGTGGATAGAACCAAGGTGAATAGTATTTGCTTCCGTCTGTAAACATACACATGTAGTTTCCTCCATTGGCTTCGTATTTGGCATCAAATAGATTGTTGATTTGACAGCGTATCGCTATTGATGGCCAATTGTGGGGGAGTGGCAGTTCGTATTGCATGTTGAGGTTGGTAAAGCTATAGGGCTTTAGACATGCTTCCTCCGACATGGTGTTATCGAGGTATTGTTTGCTCACGAAGTTGGTTTGTAGATTGGCAGTGAATCCGGCTACGTCGAATGTGAATATGGATGTTGCTGTAATAGAAGGTGAGAAGGCTATATCTACATTCCCAAAGTTGATCTCTTCTTGCCGTAACCATTCCCAATTTTCATCATTGAGGTCAATCCAATCTGTGTAGTTGAGAATTCGGTTTCGTGAGAGGGTGATGTTCCCTTCCCAGTTAAACTTGAAGTGTTGGTCTTTTTTGATGGACATGTTAATTATGTGTACTCCGGCTGTGATTTCTGCGCCGGTGCGATAAGAGTCTTTGACGTTGCGTGTGAGGCATGCTCCTGTATCGCTGTATTTGCCGGTGAGTACTAATTGGTTGTCATAGTCCATGTAGTATAGGTTGATACCTATGTGAAAACGTGGATGTGAGTATGTGTATCCTAATTCATAATCATATAGTCGTTCGGGTTGTGGTATGTCATTGACGCCTGCTTCTGTGTAGTTTTTTCGTGATGGTTCTCTGTTGGCTATAGCAAAATTAAAGTAGGTTTGGTGTCCTTGCTTATGATAGGAGATTCCTGCTTTAGGGTTGAAGAAATGGAATGTTTCATCTACCGGTATGGGTTGCAAATCTTCATCATTAATACCATCTATGGTGTAGTGTACGTGTCGGTATTGCATGTCTGCATAGAGTGTAAGTTTTTCTTGTGCCCTGTGTATGATTCGCCAATTGGTTTTGGCGTAGATATTGGCATCTAATTTTTCCCCAACAGAACGGTAGTATTCATAGTTGAGGGGTAGATTGTGTGGGTATAGCGAGTCACGCAGATAGATGACTGTTCCGAAGTGATGTCCGACGTAATGATTGGCAGCACCCCCTATTTGTAGATCAATTGGATCAGAGATATATTTGGCTGAGATAACTCCTCCGTAGAAGTGGTTTTGGAGGTGCTTTTGCCTTACAAAGTCAGACCTATTAATTGTTTCACCTAATTGATTGGTATAGGAGGGTAGTCCGAAGTCAGAGAATTTCTTTTCAGCACGATACTGTTCGTAGTATCCGTTTCCGTAGGTATAGTGTAAAGCTGCATTGAGCCACCATTGTGGAGCGAGTCGTTGTGTGAGGTGTAGTTGTGAGTGTGTTTGTGTGTAGTTGTCGGTTTGGTTGTCGTAGTAGGCTATGTTACCCATGTCGTCTATATATTCACCAGCGGGATTATATTTTCTGTTTTCTTTTAATTGTTCAGCAGATACCCCATCCCAAGCCATGTATGTTTTTTCTTTTCCCCCAAAGAGACTGAGGCTGAGTTTTGTGTTTTTCCCGTTGTATCCGAGTGCAGAGTGGTAAGAGTATAGGTCAGAAGCAGCGCGTTCCAAATATCCGTCTGAGTTGACTTTGGAGAAACGTCCTTGAAAATAGAAGTTGTTGGGTAGTGTGATATCTGCGCTAACCATTTCTCTGAAGGTGTTGTACATACCTCCGTTGAATGCTAACTGTACTTTGTTATTAAGTGGTGTGTGGTTAGATTGGAGTGTTTGCATGTTGACAGATGCTCCAAATGCAGCAGACCCATTGGTTGATGTTCCTACGCCACGTTGTACATCCAGACTACTCATTGAGGCTGCCATGTCTGTCATGTTTACCCAAAAGACAGTTTGCGATTCAGAGTCGTTTAACGGAACATCATTGATGGTCATGTTAATGCGTGTGTGGTCGGTACCTCTAATTCGGAAGTATGAGTAGCCAATGCCTAAGCCGTCATCAGACATTACTACTAAAGAAGGTGTCGCAGATAGCAGGTAGGGTAGGTTCTGTCCTGTGTTGTTTTTGTTAAGGTCTTGTTGTTTGATTTGTACGTGGTTGTCTGTGGGTTGTTTGAGTGTAGCAGTGATATTGATTTCATCAATAGTGCTTGTGATGATTAGTGTGTCGTTGTTTTGTGCAGCTAAGCTTGTAGCTACAAAGAGTAAAAAAAAGAGGTAGTACTTTTTCATTTTCACCTTGATTAAGCGATGGGAAAATGCGTACTAACCTTCCAATATCCCTTGGCAGCATTACCTGCCCAGGTTCTTAGGGTGTATTCTCAGCCTTTCGGCACCCCCATCGATGTTAATTTTGCTTTCTGTGGCAAAGTTATGTGTATTTTTGTTTTCAGCAATGGTTGTTGTGTTAAAAAAAGCAAAATGAATAGTTGTTTTTATTGTAAAGGCATGGATTTATGTGTTTTTTGTTGCTTTTTTCTTGTTGATGTAGTCTTTCTCTCGTTTTGGGTTCTTAGGGAACCATCCTCTGAGTACTCGTTGTCGTTGTTCAAAGAGTTCGCCAATACTCCAAAGGCATGATGCTCCTATGACTCCTAAAATAGCACTTAATAGGATATTTTCAATGAACAAGGCAGATGTAATGGCGCATAGTCCTATGATTAAGAATATCCACCATGGCTTCGTTCCAAAATAATATTCACATTTAATTACTATGGGGTGAAAGAATCCTATGATTAGGAATGTGGATATGGCAATAATAATTCCTGTGAAATACATGTCGTTGTGTTGGATTGAATATGTGAGAAAGAATGTGTGGTGAGTAGTGTTTAACCTAAAGAAGGTGTGTCTAATTTTTTTAGACCCACCTTCTTTGCAATTGTATATTATTTATCATCTGCTGTTAGATGTCCCATTTTTCGCAACTATTTACTAAGTCGTCAAAGTTGTGAATGTTGGTTTTGGATTGTACATCGGCAATTTGATTGTGTACAGCTTCTTCGTATGTTTCTGCTTCAACATCTCTAATTACTCCCATAGCGATTGGCATATCAGGACCAGTCATCATAGCTAATTTGTAATGGAGTGTTGGGTCTTCCTCTTTAGCGTCATGTACTAAGATGTCTTTTTCTGTAATTCCGTTTTCGCCAATGGTAACAACTTTCAGATTCCATCCATCTAACACGAGTCCTTTGTCGTTGTTCTTACCAAATATCATTGGTTTGCCATGTTCCAAGACTATGATGCGGTCTGCTCTATTTTCTTTGTCTGAAATCCAACTATGTGCACCATTGTTAAAGATAACGCAGTTTACTAAACATTCTACGATAGATGTGCCTTTGTGTTTAGCTGCTGCAACCATACAACTCTGTGTTGTTTTAAGATCAACATCCAGTGTTCGTGCAAAGAATGTACCGCGTGCTCCCAATGCCAATTCAGCGGGGCGGAATGGTCGTTCCACTGTTCCGTAAGGAGATGATTTGGTGATAGCACCTTTTTTACTGGTAGGTGAATATTGTCCTTTGGTCAATCCATATATTTGATTATTGAATAAGACCACATTCAGGTCAATGTTACGACGTACGCTATGTATGAAATGGTTTCCACCAATTGCGAGGCAGTCGCCGTCACCTGTCATTTGCCAAACAGTGAGTTCCGGATGTGAAGTTTTTACTCCGGTTGCGATGGCAGCTCCACGTCCATGAATGGTGTGGAATCCGTATGTATTCAAATAATAAGGCATACGTGAAGAGCATCCGATACCTGAGATAACAACTGTTTCCCATGGTGCTACACCAACTTCAGCCATTGCTTTTTGTAGTGAGTTTACGATGGCATGGTCACCACATCCCGGACACCAACGTACATATTGGTCGCTTTTATAATCTGCTGGGGTAAACATATATATACTGTGTTTTATGGTTCGTAATGAATTTATTTTAAAAGGTTTTCAAAGCATTCTTCTAATTCAGTGCTTGTAAAGGGTTGTCCTTCCACTTTGTTGTATTGGTGGAAGTGAACCCCTTCTACTTTAGTGCGTAGATAGGTGGCAAATTGTCCGCTATTTAATTCGCATACCACTGCTTTAGGGTATTGTTTGATGATTTCCTCTGTGTTTTTAGGAAGTGGGTTGATGTAGTTGAAATGGGCTAATGCAATGCGGTGTCCTTTTTGGTTCATGTTTTCTACAGCGCTAAGCAGGTGTCCATATGTGCTTCCCCATCCGATGACGAGCAGGTCTGCATCTTCTTTGCATCCTTCCACTGTGAGTTCAGGAATACTGTTGGCTACTCCTGCTACTTTTTCGGCACGTGCATCTACCATTCTTTGGTGGTTTTCTGGGTTTGTAGAGATAGCGCCACGTTCATAGTCTTTCTCTAAACCTCCATTTCGATGTGTGAATCCTTCTCTACCCGGAATAGCCCAGTAGTGGATTTTAGTAGCTTCATCGCGAGAAGTTGCTTTCATTTGTCCTTTAAGGCTTTCAGGTGCATAGAATGGATTAATGTTTTCCAATTCCGCCAATTTAGGTAGTTTCCATAATGAAGTACCATTTGCCAAGAAGGTGTCTGTCAGAAGTATAACCGGTGTCATGTATTCCAACGCAAGTTTTCCTGCCATGTAAGCATAGTGGAAACAGTCGCTTGGTTTGCTTGCCGCAATTACCACGCAAGGGCTTTCGCCATTTCGTCCGTAGAGCGCTTGCAGAAGGTCTGTTTGTTCTGTTTTTGTTGGTAGTCCGGTAGATGGTCCACCACGCATAACGTCTATTACTACTAATGGAAGTTCAGCCATTACTGCCAATCCCAGTGCTTCAGACTTTAGTGCTAATCCCGGTCCGGAAGTACTTGTGGCAGCTAAGTCTCCAGCGAATGATGCTCCGATAGCAGTACACATACCAGATATTTCGTCTTCAGCTTGTACAACTGTCACTCCTACATCTTTACGGAGAGCTAATTCGTGCATGATGTCAGTGGCCGGTGTAATAGGGTAGCTTCCCAAGAATAATTTCAGTCCTGCTTTTTCAGCAGCTGCGATGAGTCCCCATGAAGTTGCTTTATTACCATTGATACTTGTGTATGTACCATGTTCTAATTCATTTGTTTTTTCAATGTGGAAAGTGCTGATGTTCAAGTGTAGGTTATTTGCATAATTATAACCATCAGTAAGCACTTTTACGTTGGCCTTTAATAGGTCTGGTTTTTTGCCGAATTTATTGCCCAAGAAGTGAATGGCTTGGTCAATAGGTCTATTAAACAGCCAGCATACTACACCCAATGCAAACATATTTTTGCATCGTACAACAGATTTGTTATCCATTCCAAAATCAGCCAAACTATCTTTTGTGAGGCTTGTGAGTGGGATTTGAATAATCTGTATGGTGTCAGACAAATTGAGTTCTTCATACGGATTTTCTGTTTTGAATTCTGCTTTTTCTAAGTCTTTTTTCTCAAAAGAGTCAGCATCTACAATGAGTACCCCCATTTTTTTGATACCCTTTGCGTTGACCTTTAATGCTGCAGGATTCATTGCTACCAGCACATCTGCCATGTCGCCCGGTGTGTAAACTTTTTGAGATCCTAAATGTACTTGGAAACCAGATACACCTCCGATAGTTCCTTGTGGTGCACGAATTTCAGCCGGGAAGTCTGGGAATGTAGAGATTTCATTACCCAAGATGGCTGATAGGTTGGAGAACAAGGTACCTGTAAGTTGCATACCATCTCCAGAGTCACCCGAAAAACGAATAACAACGTTGTCGTTGTTCGTAACGTTTACTGTTTGTTTGTCCATAGTATTATTTTAATTCTTTAATTGTCTGCAAAAGTAAAAGTAAATCCTCATTTTTACAAGCAGAATCAAGTTAGTGTGTTTTATAATATTCTTTTTATACTAATTTTTTATATCTAACGCGTTTTGGTGTGCATGCATCTTCCCCTAATCGCATTCTTTTGTTTGCTTCGTATTCCGAATAGCTTCCTTCAAAAACGAATACTTGTGAGTTTCCTTCAAATGCGATGATGTGTGTGCAGATGCGGTCCAAGAACCAGCGGTCGTGACTAATTACTACAGCACATCCTGCGAATCCTTCCAATCCTTCTTCTAATGCACGGAGTGTGTTGACGTCTATGTCGTTTGTGGGTTCGTCCAGTAGGAGTACGTTTGCTTCAGACTTGAGTGTGAGTGCTAAGTGTAGTCTGTTGCGTTCACCTCCTGAGAGTACGCCACATAATTTTTCTTGGTCGCCTCCAGTGAAGTTGAAACGAGCTAAGTATGCTCTTGCATTGATTTCTCTTCCTCCCACTCGAATAAATTCAGTTCCTCCCGATACGGTTTGGAATACAGTTTTTTCCGGGTCAATGTCAGTGTGAGTTTGATCTACATATCCAATTTTCACTGTTTCGCCAACGGAGAACGTTCCTGTGTCTGCTTTTTCCATCCCCATAATCATTCGGAATAGTGTTGTTTTCCCTGCTCCGTTAGGTCCGATGACTCCCACAATTCCGTTGGGTGGTAGCATAAAGTTAAGGTTTTCAAAGAGTAGTTTATCTCCGAATGATTTGGCTACATTATTGGCTTCAATAACTTTGTTTCCCAGACGTGGTCCATTAGGGATGTATAATTCGAGTTTTTCTTCTCTTTCTTTTTGGTCTTCGTTTAACAGTCTGTCGTAAGCTTCCAGACGTGCTTTACCTTTTGCTTGACGCGCTTTAGGTGCCATTCTTACCCATTCTAACTCTCGTTCGAGTGTTTTTCTTCGTTTGCTGGCTTGTTTTTCTTCCATGGCGAGTCGTGCTGTTTTTTGTTCCAGCCATGAACTATAATTTCCTTTCCATGGAATGCCTTCTCCGCGGTCAAGTTCGAGAATCCATCCAGCAACGTTGTCAAGGAAATATCGGTCGTGTGTTACGGCGATTACGGTTCCTTCATATTGATGTAGGTGTTGTTCGAGCCATTCTACTGATTCTGCGTCTAAATGGTTGGTTGGTTCGTCCAATAAGAGAATGTCAGGTTTTTGTAGTAACAATCGACAGAGTGCAACACGGCGTCTCTCCCCTCCTGATAGGTTTTTGACAACAGCATTTTCATCCGGACATCTCAGTGCGTCCATGGCTCTTTCCAGTCGGTTGTCAATGTTCCATGCATCTGCGTGGTCGAGCAGTTCTTGTAGTTCACCTTGTCGTGCAATGAGTTTGTCAAAGTCAGCATCCGGGTCGGCAAATTGTTCATTTACTTTGTCAAACTCCGCTAATAGGTCCATGATGGGTTGTACTCCTTCTTGTACTACTTCTTTTACAGTTTTATCCGGGTCAAGCTTGGGTTCTTGTTCCAGGTATCCGACAGAGTATCCGGGTGAGAATACAACTTCTCCTTGATATGATTTGTCAATTCCTGCAATGATTTTAAGCAGGGTGGATTTACCAGAGCCATTCAAACCAATGATACCAATTTTTGCTCCGTAGAAGAAAGATAGGAATATGTTGTTTAGTACTTTTTTTTGTTGGTTGAATGTTTTGCTTACATCCACCATCGAGAAGATTATTTTCTTGTCGTCTGCCATAAATATTTACTTATATAAACTGTTGTTTTGTTGGGCGCAAATGTATGAAAAAACTTTGATATGCAAGTCTATTTTTACAACTTTTGCGTTATTGTTGTTTCTGTGGATTATAAGGTGGTTAATTGTGAATTTTTGTCGTTGTTATTTTTAGATGTTAAGTATGTCTTTTAGGATTTCAATGAGTCTTGGAACGGGGTAGTTGTTTTCTTCTTGTTTTGGTATGTTTTTATATGTTTTCAGATGGTTGTTGGTGTGTTCAATACGTATGTGTAGCATTTTGGCGTGTATGTGTTGGTGGCTTAGTATGTGTTTGGTGTATGCTTCGCCCATAACTTCCACTTTACCTGTGTTTTGTGTTAGTTCTTTGCATGTGGGATGTTGTAGTAGTTGTTCTGTGTTCATGAGTTTGTTGTGCTCGATGAGTGGTGGTTGGTATAGATGTTGCCATATATCTTTTTCGGTACGTTTCTGTAGAAATACTTCTTGGGGAGTTTCAATGTAGAGATAGTGAAAGTGGCGTTGTGTGATTTTGGTTTTCTTTTCTTTGTGTGGTAGTTGTTCTATTGTGTCAGCCTTTAATGCTTTGCAAACTTGCATTAGTGGGCATGTTGTGCAGTTGGGTGTTTTGGGTGTGCATTGTGTAGCTCCCAGTTCCATTAAGGCTTGGTTGTGTATTCCGGGTTTGGTTTCGTCTAAGAGTGTATTAGCCATCTGATTGAATAGTTTTTTTCCTGTGGTACTGTCAATGGGTGTTGCGTTGTTTGTGAGTCTGGCTAACACTCTGTATACGTTTCCATCTACAGTGGCATAAGGTTGGTTGTATGCGATGGAGCATATTGCAGCAGCAGTGTAGTCTCCGATACCTTTAAGTTGGCGAACTTGTTGATATTGTGTGGGGAATGTCCCATTGTGTTCTTGCATGACTTGTTTTGCTGCTGTGTGTAGGTTTCTTGCTCGGCTGTAATAGCCTAATCCTTGCCATAGGCGTAGCACTTCTTCTTCGTGTGCATTAGCTAACGCTTCTATTGTTGGGAATTGTTGTATGAATCTCAGATAGTAGTCAAGTCCTTGTGCTATGCGTGTTTGTTGTAGTATGATTTCGGATATCCAGATGCAGTATGGGTTGTTTGTTTCTCTCCACGGCAAATGCCTTTGGTTTTGTTCGTACCATTCGTGTAGTTTTTTTCTTGTGTATTCAAGATTCATGTTTTTTTGTGTATTTAATTTTGACACGAAGGTAGTTAAAGTTTGTCTAATAATCAAAGATGTTTTGATGTTTAAGATGATGGATGTATATATGTTTGTGTGCGAAGAGTGTGACTTTGGGGTTGTTTTGTGAGTAGTTTGTGTTTTCTTCTTCCTATCTAATGGTCCCGTAGTGGTCCCGAGATGGTCCCGAGGTGGTCGCGGGGATGCAGAGTATGAACGGGATGTTTTCTCCTTTCTGCACAAAGTGTGCTCACTCCTCCGTTACCATACCGTTACCATTATATAGGAATAACATACCCTGTGGCTCAGGAATACAAAATTAAGCAAGCTTATTTTGCTATTTCTCTCGCCTTGTACTATCTTTAAATAAGATAGGCTGCGGCTCGGAAACACAAAATTAAGCAAGCTTATTTTGCTATTTCTCTCGCCTTGCACTATCTTTGCAATGTTATTGAATTGTGGAAAATATACTTTGATTATTTGTAAGGGATGAATATTTGTATCGATCAGGGTAATTCTAAGGTAAAAATGGCTGTCTTTGATGATGGTCGTTTGGTTGTTGATGTGTTGTGTAAAGGTGATGTCGTGCAACAATTGGATGAATTATGTTCTACATATGAGATAGATAAGGCTATTTATTGCAGTGTTTCGGGTTACGATGTAGCGCTTGAGTGTAGATTGAAAGAGATTGTGCCACATTATTTGCGTATGGATAGGATGCTGAGGCTGCCTCTTTGTAATGATTACTCTACCCCTCAGACATTGGGTTTGGATCGTTTGGCAGCGGCAGTTGGGGCATATACGTTTTGTCCAAATAAAAATTTGTTGATAATAGATGCAGGTTCTGCCATTACTTATGACTTTGTGAGTGCAGAGGGTCATTATGTGGGTGGAAATATAGCTCCTGGATTAAAGATGCGTTTTCGAGCTTTGCATGATTATACAGCCAGTCTTCCTTTGGTGAGTGTTTCTTCTGAAGAATCGTTTCCTTTATTTGGAAGTTCTACCCAAGAGGCTATAGTTACGGGTGTGGTTCGTGGTATTGTGTATGAAATGAACGGCTATGTGGAGGAAATGAAGCATAAATATGGAAATATTTCTGTTTTTTTGACCGGAGGTAATCTTACTTACTTTCACAATCGTTTAAATATCACTACCTTTGCAGAGAAGAATTTAGTGATGTATGGTCTTAATCGAATTTTGGAACATAATGTGTAGGAAACGGTTTGTTTTATTCCTTCTATTTATGAGTGTTGTTTTAGTTTCTTTTGCTCAGAATAACACTAATTCTCCATATACTCGTTTTGGATATGGAGAATTACATGGTAATGCTTCGGGAGAGTATCAAGCCATGGGTGGTAGTACGATGGCACTTCGTAGTAATCGTAGTATCAACCCTGCTAATCCGGCATCCTACACAGCAGTGGATAGTCTGACTTTTATGTTTGATATGGGTGTGTGCGGTCAGTTAACTCATTTCTCAGATGCTACAGGTATTAGGAATGCGGGTAATGGGAATCTGGAGTATTTGACTATTCAGTTTCCCTTTACTAAGTGGATGGCATGTAGTGCTGGATTACTTCCTTACTCATTTGTTGGATATGAATTTGCTCAGAACAAGCAGGTCTTGATGCCCTCCAACCCTTCTTTGAGTCCGGATACGATTACTTATACATCTATGTTTTATGGTACGGGAGGTGTGAGCCAAGTGTATTTGGGGCTTTCATTTGAGTTGTTTAATCATGTGTCTTTAGGTGCCAATGCTTACTATATGTTTGGCAAGGTGAATAACTTCCGTCAATTGTCTTTTTCTAATAGTGATTACTCATCTGTATTGCAAGAGAATCGATTGAATGTGAGTGATTTTCGTTTCCGTTTTGGTGCACAGTTTTATCATACTTTTGCTATGAAGCATTATGTGAGCCTGGGTCTTGGTTATGAGTTTAAGTCAAAGTTGAATGGCTCGTTTAGTCAAATAGAAACTACTACTTCCGATACAACTCAGTTTGGTATTGACGGATTTGATTTACCTTCTTATTATTCCGGAGGTATTTCCTATACATACGACAATCGCCTGACTATTGCGGCTGATTATTCATTACAGGAGTGGTCAAAGGCAAATTATTTTGGAAAGAAAGATAGTTTGGTGAATTCACACCGCGTGTCATTGGGGGGAGAATATCGTCATAATCCGCTGGGTAATAAATATATTGACCGTATGGCATTTCGTGTTGGAGCTCATGTTTCTACACCCTATATAAAGGAAATGGGAGGTT
Organism: uncultured Bacteroidales bacterium; assembly: GCA_937886455.1. Taxonomy (GTDB): domain Bacteria; phylum Bacteroidota; class Bacteroidia; order Bacteroidales; family Paludibacteraceae; genus Gallipaludibacter. The sequence continues at coordinate 13,605 of CALGCU010000264.1, forward strand.
CGCCAACAAACTTTGGCATTACTTTTGGAGTGGGTTTACCACTACGCACTTCAAAGACGTTTGTGAATGCGACTTTTGAATATGGCAAGAAGGGTAGTTTGGCAACATTGCGAGAAGACTATTTTAAGCTCACTATCAGTGCCAGTTTTAATGAATTATGGTTCTTTAAGCGTAAATTATAGTATAACAATATAATGTTTAGTATGAATATGAAAAAATTATTGATTATCTTTTCAGCTGCTATGAGTATCAGTTATGTGGCGGCTCAGACAGCTTCATCAGAAGAATGTTTGAAAAACATTTCTATGTTTACCGAGTCTGTGAAGAACAAGCAATTTGTAGATGCAGTAGAACCTTGGGAAAAAGCTTATGCAGAATGTCCAAATGCTCACCTTGCTATCTATCAACAAGGAGTGAAGATTTTGGAATGGCAATTATCTCAGACAAAGGATCCACAAGAAATATCTAAGTTGCGTGATCGTTTGATGGAGTTGTATGATAATCGTATAAAATATTTTGGAAGCAATGCTAAATATCCAACCTCATGGATTTTGGGAGAGAAAGCAGTTGATTATATCAAGTATTCTCCAGAAGATAAGTTGAAAGAGAATGCATATGGATGGTTAGAGACCTCTATCAAAGATCGTCAAGAAAAGTCATCATTCGCAGCTTTGCAAAACTTTGTTTTGTTGTCTATGAACATCTATAAAGCCCGTCCCGAGACAGCAGAGAAATTTATCAGTGATTATATGATGGTTTCAGAATGTTTGGATAAAATTGCAGCTCAAGGAAGTAAGATGTCTTCTTATGTCCCGGCTTCAAAAGATTATGTGGATCATCTGTTTGTGTCAAGTGGTGCTGCTGACTGTGCAACTATGGATAATATCTTTAGAGCAAAGGTTGCAGCTAATCAAGACAACATTACTGTGTTGAACCAAGTTTGTGGTTTCTATGAAAAAATGAATTGTAAGGAATCAGAAGTTTATTTTTCAGCATCTTTGGCAGCTCATAAGATAGCTCCGAGTGCGAAATCAGCGAGTGGTTGCGCAGCAATGTGCTTCAAGAATAAGGATTTCACAGAGGCAATTAAGTATTTTGAAGAAGCTTGCTCATTGTCAGATAATGATAAGGATAAAGCGAACTATGAATATATGTTAGCTTATATTTACTATAGCGAAATCAAGAACTATCCAGTGGCTCGTTCACATGCCCGTAAGTCAGCAGAGTATGATCCGACATCCGGTAGAGCTAGTATCTTAGTAGCTCACATGTATGCAGCATCTAAGCCTTATGACGATCCAGTTTTGAATAAAACAGTTTATTGGGTTGCAGTAGATGAATTGCGCAGAGCTAAACAAACAGATCCTACTTGTGCAGAAGAAGCAGACAAGTATATCGCACTCTATAGTCGTCATTTCCCAACCACAGAAGAGATATTCTTCCAACCTGAATTGGGCGATGGTAAACCATTCACTGTAGGTGGCTGGATTGGTGTAAGTACAACTTGCCGTTAATGTTTTTTTTGAGACAATCACATATAACAAGCATGGTGACACTGGTAGTGTTTGCCATGCTTGTTTTTTCTTGTAGCAAAGAACAACCCGACAAGGTAGCAGCTGTGGTGGATCGTGCTCAGATGCCCAGCCTCGAGGCTACTAATGTTAATACTGTAATATCAGATTCCGGTATAACTCGTTATAGAATAGTTTCTCCTGAGTGGCTTGTCTATGACAAAGCAGAAGAACCATATTGGGATTTTCCGAAGGGAATTTTGTTGGAGAAGTTTGATGCTCACCTTGAAGTGGATGCTACAATAGAGGGAGACTATGCTCATTATGAGCAGAATCCTCAGATATGGGAGTTGCGAGGTAATGTTTTTGCTATCAATCAGCAGGGTGAACAGTTTAAAACCAATCAATTGTTTTGGAATCAAAAGACTGAGCGTATTTATTCCGATAGTTTAATTACCATTACACGCGCTTCATCAATTATTGTGGGTGTGGGCTTTGAGTCGAATCAGACTATGACTCGTTACACAATACGTCAGCCTAAGGGAGTATTTCCTTTTTCAGATGAGGAGGAACGTGATAGTATCAGCGAAGCAATTCCATCAGTTGTTGTGCATGCTGATTAGTCTGGATTTGTTTCTGTGAGATGATATGTGTGATTTTTCCTTCTTCGTTTGAGATGAATGTAGTTCGCACAATTCCCATGTAGGTTTTCCCCATCATTTTTTTCTCTTTCCATACACCGAATAGTTCAGCCAATTGGTGTTCAGTGTCTGCTATCAGATGGAATGGAAGTTGTTTTGAGGTAATGAACTTTTGATGTGATTTTTCGCTGTCAGCACTAATCCCAACAACTCCATATCCCATTTGTTTAAGTTCTTTATATTCATCTCTGAAACTGCATGCTTCAGCAGTGCAGCCCGGTGTGTTATCTTTGGGATAGAAATATATAATCCATTTCTTTTCCGGTTGTTCGGAAAGTCTGAATGGTTGTCCATTTTGGTCATTTCCGAGTAAATCGGGTATGATATCTCCTATTTGTAGTGCCATGTTGTGTGTGTTAATTGTTTGTTTCGTATATTTTTAGCGAAGGTAGTCCTAATCTTACTTTCAGCCATCCGCTAACTCGCTGAATTGTGAGGGAATCAGCAGGCATGGTGCGCCAATTGATGAATAGGACAGGTATGGTGTCTTGTGTGAGTGTTTCGGTTTGTGTGTAAATTGCATTGGTAATGGAGAAAGATTCGATGTCGGGGTATTGTATTCTTATCTCTGCTCCGATTTGTTGAAATTCTTTTGTTGTGTTGTCAATTAGGTCTATTTTATTTTGCAAGTTTTGAATGATAGAGTCTTTTTGCATCAATTGTTCTTCTTTACGTTCTAAAAGTTCACTTATGAGTGTAGATTGTTTTTCAATGTCATAAGATGCTCCTAATTGTTTGATGTCCAATTGTACTTTTTCTAAGTCATATTCTTTGAGTAGCTCGTTTAAGTGTTGAATTTGTACGGGTGTGAGTTGTTTCCCTACAAATGAAAGGTGTATTGTGGGTTGTTTTTTGTTAAAGTCCCTGCGTGAATTTACTATTTCAACATCTTGATAGAAGGGATCTTTCTGAATCGCAGTGACGTATTTAATAGCAGATGAGTTGAATGATGCCTCCCTTATGGTTCTTATTGCAATGAAAACGCTTGGTATCATTACAATGATGGCAAACAGTGTAAGTCCTCTCCTTACTAATTGTTGTCTGTGTGGATCGACATATGATGCCATTGGGAAATGCAGATAGCGCACCATAAGGAATGTGGCTAATGCGATAAAGAAAGAATTGATAAAGAATAGGTAGAATGCACCGAAGAAATAGGACCATTGTGAGGAGGCTAGTCCAAATCCTGCAGTACAGAGTGGTGGCATTAATGCTGTGGCGATAGCAACTCCAGAGATGGTTGTGATGGCTTGTGATTTGCGTGAAAGCGCTAAGATGCCAGCGGCCCCTCCAAAGAATGCTATGAAGACGTCATATATTGTGGGTGTAGTGCGTGCTAAGAGTTCAGATTGAGCGTCGCTAAGTGGTGTAATGACGAAGTATGTAGTGGATGCAATGAGACTGATTAGAACCATGGTTCCTAGATTCTTGAACGAGTGTTTAAAGAGTGTGATGTCCATAGTTCCAACCGAGAGTCCTATTCCGTTGATAGGCCCCATGAGTGGGGAGATGAGCATAGCTCCAATAATGACAGCTGTAGAATTGACATTAAGTCCGACAGATGCTACAATAATAGCAAAAACCAGCATCCAAACATTGACTCCTTTAAATTCGATACTTTTTTTTATGGAGTCAATGGTTGCATCTATATCTGTATCATCTCGGATATTGGTGAGCAGACTTGCCTTGTTTCTTAATCTTATCCAAAGTATTTTAATTTTTTCTCTCATAATGTGTGGTAAGATATAAATTATGAATATATCCTTATTTAGTAGTGAAAATTTGTGTTGTGTGTTTTATTTTATTTTATTTTACCAGAATGACTTCTCTATGTAGTTGTATTCCAAATTTTTCATAGACGTCTTTTGTGATTGCTTCGGCAAGTTGTAGAATGTCATTTCCAGTTGCGTTTTCTTTGTTTACTAAGACGAGTGGTTGTGTGTTGTGAACGGCAGCCGGTCCGATTTGCTTTCCTTTCCATCCGGCTTGATCAATGAGCCATGCCGCAGGCACTTTGACTCTGTCTTCTGCGATTGTGAAGTGTGGGATATTTCCCCATTTGTTTTGCAGTGCGATGAATTCATCTTTTGTGATGATTGGATTCATGAAGAAACTTCCTGCATTTCCTAAAACTTTTGGGTCGGGTAGTTTAGCATTTCTAATGCGTAACACAGCCTCTCTTACTGTTTGTGCGGATGGTTTTCCTGATGCATTTACCATTGCTTCAAGTCCTCCGTATTCTAAGTTATAGTGTGGAATGAGAGTAAGCTTGTATGTAACGCTTGTGATTACATATTGGTCTTTCCATTCTGTTTTGAATCTGCTATGTCTGTACCCGTAGTCTAAATCATCTATGTCAAATGTTTGACATTCAGCGGTGTCGATGTGCACGCATTCAACTTGTCTGATAATGTCTTTTGCTTCTACTCCATATGCTCCAATGTTTTGAATAGCACTTGCTCCTACTTGTCCTGGTATTCCAGATAGATTTTCAGCTCCGTACCATTTGTTTTTTACGCATAGAGCTACGAAATCATCCCATGTTTCGCCCGATCCTACTTTGACGGTGATTGATTCATCCGTTTGCTCTATTATCTCGTGTCCTTTAATAGTAGAGTGTAATATGATTCCTTCATAGTCGTTTGTGAAGAGTAGGTTGCTTCCACCTCCAATGCAGAGTAGGGGATAGTCTTTTGTTAGGCTATCTTTGAGTATGCTTTGGAGTTCTTCTTTGGAATTAAAAGTGGCAAAATATGCTGTTTTTACATTTATGCCAAATGTGTTGTAAGGCAATAGAGATATGTCTTTTTGTATCATATGTTTCAGAGTTATTTAGATGGCGAAGATAGTGTAATTTTTTGAGATTTCCATGATGTTTCTGTTGTTTGTTATGTCTGAGTCGGTGGTGTTGTTAATGATGTAAAAAAAAGAAACTCGCTGAGTGAGTCAACGAGTTTCCTTTTTTTGTTATGTATTTGTTAGTTATTTTTTAAAGAAGTTGAAGTTGTAAACTAACTTAACACCACAGTCAAAATATCCCATTTTGTCAACGTACGATTCTGTAACAGAGAACAGGTCAACAATTGCTTGTGGGTTATTTGGGTTTTCACCCGGTTTTGTTGTTACTTGGATTAAGCTTTCAAGGCTTGCATCGTTTTTGTAGGTGTCGAGTACAGAATAGTTAGCAAATGCTCCAATACCGAATGAGTTTTTGTTTTTGAGTGTCCATTCGTAGCCGATTTCAGCTGTGAGCATTAGGTTAACTTTACTATGTGCCCATTTTCCCTTAGTTTGGTCGTCGGTTACCATACCCGTGATGACTTCGTTAGGAACAACAACGCTGTAGTCTGTGAAATTAGCAACCACGTTGGGGTTAGTAACTTTTTGTGAGTAGTGTCCGTAAACAGGAATTACTACCTTAGGACCGAAGTTAGCGAATAAACCTTTGTAAAGAACTGTGGCCATTACTGGTATTTCCACTTGGATTTGTGCATCATTTTCTACAACTTTGTCAGCAGTTACAGTGTAGTCAATGTTGTCTCCTTCAACGTCGGTAATTGAATATTGGTCGTTAATTCCAGATTTAGCACCATTGGCCATGTAACCAACTGAGACTCCTGTCCGTATTCCCCAATAAGCTGCTTCCGGAGTTTTTTTCTTGAAGTAGTAAGCATATTGCAAATCAAGTAATGCATTGTAACCAGCATTCCATTTTCCGTTTTCGTTGTTCGTGAAGTTTTGCATCAATGATGCAGTACCTCCTCTTACGCCTATAGAGAATTGATGGAAACCTTTTTCTTCAAGAAGTTCTTGTAGTTTTTCTTGAGCAACAGAGTCTGGGTTTTCTACTTGTTCTTCTTTTGGCATATATACAATAGTACCGCTACTTTGTGTGTCAGGAGTTCTGTGTTCAAGTTCCCTTTTAGGAGTTGATTCTTGTCTCGCCTTAGGTGCAGCACCACGTACTTGATTTAGGTTTTTCACTGTGCCACTATTGCTAACGAATGCATCCACTTCTTCACTCTCAGAAGCTTTTGCTTCGGGTGTGTTGACGAATAGTGTGTTGTTTTTTCCTTCTAATTCACCTTGGAAAGTGTATGTTCCGTCTAATACGTCAGTAGCAGGTACCCATGAGTAGATTTCTTTTAATAAGATACCATTTGGGTATTTCTTTGTACCTACTTGCATTACAGAGTAATAACGGTTTTTACACCATTCAGGGATGCGTTCACCTGTACAGTAACGATCAGCAGTGAGTTTAAGTTTTACTTTGTCATTGAATGAGTCATAAGAAGGTAGGAGTGTCAGTGTTACGAACTTTGATACTACTTTTGATGAAGTAATAGTATCTGT
>CALGCU010000265.1 GCA_937886455.1 uncultured Bacteroidales bacterium
CCGTTCAATTCGTTTTGGAATGCGCAAGGAAGAGCGATGTCACACTTAACTGACCATGCTTTCTTACCTGCAGTAAATTTAGTTGCTTCAGGGAATTTAGTGTACATGTCTTCAACTTTGTTACGGTTAGAAGCACGCATGTCAAGCATGTAGTCAATCATTTCTTTAGTGATACCACCAGGGATTTCGCAAACACCGTCAGGACCAGAGATAGCAACAACTTTACCACCAAGTTCAGTAGCTTTAGTTGCAGCACCCCATGCTACATTACCAAAACCGGAAAGAGCAATAGTTTTGCCTTTAATGTCAGTACCTGCTGTAGCAAGGAGGTGTTCAGTGAAATACAATGCACCAAAACCAGTAGCTTCTGGACGAAGGATAGAACCACCCCAAGTCATACCTTTACCGGTCAATACTCCAGTGTTGTATTCACGAGCCAATTTTTTGTACATACCGTACATATAACCGATTTCACGTCCACCTACACCTACGTCACCTGCAGGAACGTCTGTGTCAGGACCAAGGTGTTGCCACAATTCAAGCATGAATGCTTGGCAGAAACGCATGATTTCAGCGTCAGATTTTCCAACTGGGTTGAAGTCTGCACCACCTTTACCACCGCCCATTGGCAAAGTAGTCAATGCATTTTTGAAAGTTTGTTCAAAACCTAAGAATTTCAACATTGACAAGTTAACTGCTGGGTGGAAACGAAGACCGCCTTTGTAAGGACCAATTGCTCCGTTGAATTGTACACGATAACCAAGGTTAGATTGTACTTCACCATTATCATCTACCCAAGTAACACGGAAAGTGAAAATACGGTCTGGTTCAACCATACGTTCAACAATCTTAGCTTTTTCAAATTCAGGGTGTTGGTTGTACACTTCTTCAATTGATTCCAACACTTCTTGTACTGCTTGTAAGTACTCGTTTTCGCCTGGATGCTTTGCAGCCAATGACTGCATAATTTGTTCTACATTCATGGTGTTTTTGTTATTAGATTATTATTAAAAAGTTAGTAATATTCTCAGTTTTATCGTAAAGAAATTGACTCTCACGAAAAACACTGCAATGATACGCAAGTTTTGTGATATGGGCAAGTATTTTGAAGAATATTTTTTGATTTTATGTTGTGAAATTGTTTTACATACGATTTTTAGATATAAATAAAAAGAATTACTTTTGTGGCACTATGTGTAAAGTTTACTATCATGATGGGTCGAAAGCTTATACTACTAATCATATCCATAGCATCTCTCTTCTCTGCCTATGGAAAAGAAATCAAGGCATTTGAAGATCGCCTACACAAAGCTCAAGTCGAAGCTGAACGCACTACACAACACATTGCACAACTCCTAATGGAAGGTAAATTAGACTCCCTGCCACATCAATCATACACCCCCTCCGACGCATTATTCCTAGTATTTGGAAATGGAGAACTCTTTTTCTGGTCGGATAATTGGCTCGTGGTCAATAACCTGCAAAAACTTCCTTGTGGAGACTGGCACTATCAAAGGTTCGAAAACGCACATTGCCTTGTGAAATGGCAGGGTGTGGGAGTTTTTGACATCTTCGCCATAATGCCAATTAAGTACACCTATATCATTGAAAACAAATATCTCCAAAACACTTTTGCCGACTACCTTAAACTGGACACCAAATGGGATTTAACCTATAACCCTACAGATGAAATAGGACGCAAATTCTACAACAACGAAGGAACCTACTTATTCTCCATCATCAAACAAAAGAAAAAGAAAACCACCACACATATCAACACCAAGGTTTTACAAACATTCAGTTACACACCATTATTGGAAAGTGGAACGAGCAATCTGGAACGACTTTCACTCATTTCACACAACACTATCCGATTCTACACATATTTATTTCTACTACCGCTGATTATATATCTGGGATGGTTTGTGTACATGCTATACAAACACAGAGGATTTGCCAACTTACGCATCAACTACAAATTTCAAATAGTTTTTTCTTTTATCATCGTTTTGGGCTTCTGGATTGTACTATTCGTATCCATGGATTACATTCGCAAAAACTATGAAAACCGACAACGTTTCTTGCTACAAGACAAAGCCTTATACATTCAAAAGGCACTACAAGACACATACTTCTGGAACACACACCTCAACCAACACAACACTGCCTCACTCAATGTATATTTGAAAGACTTATCATACACCTACAAAACCGACATACATGTATATGATTTGTATGGACACTTAATTGGTAGCTCACAACCGGCTCTGTTTGACCTAGGGCTACTCAGCCACCGAATTTCACCACACCCCTACTTCAGCAATGACACGCACATCATTCAGGAAGAAAAGATTGGTGAACTGCACTACATCTCTGCCTATGCCGACTTAGTGAACGGCGACTATTCCGTAATCGGATACATTGCCGTACCATTTTTCATCAGCGCCGACCTCATTGAAGCACAAATCAATAGCCTATTGGCTATACTGATTCCTATCTACATGACCATTATGCTCGTGAGTATAATACTGATTTTCTTCATCAGTAAAAAAATAACACGCCCCATCATAACTATGGGCGAAAAACTACGAAAACTCAAGATTGACCAACATAATGAGAAAATCATCTACCATCCGCAAGATG
>CALGCU010000266.1 GCA_937886455.1 uncultured Bacteroidales bacterium
TATCAATTTTTGCTCCCATTACACCCGACAGCAAGGGTATGTGGCTTTACATTGTTTGCCTTATGGGCCTTAACATCGGTAATGCCGTGTTCCAGATTTCCGTATGGGCAATTGTTGCTGACTGCATTGAGGTCAGCTACCGTAAGACAGGTAAGAGTGAGGAAGGCTCACTTTACGCTCTTTATTCCTTCTTCCGTAAGCTTTCTCAGGGTATCGGTTAGGCAGTTGTGTCCTGGGGCCTTGTTGCTATCGGCTTTGTTGAGGGTGAGAATGCCGTTCAGCCCGAAAACTTCGGTGAAGATGTAATGAAGCTTTATTTCATTGTTCTTGCCGCAGGCTCACTCATCGCATTCCTTTCAATGCAGTTTATTTATAACATCGGCAAAAAGGAAGAGGATGAAATGGCTGCACTTGCAAAAGCAGAGGCAGAAGCTGAACAAGCAGAAGAAACTCCAGCCACAGAAGCTGAGTAATCTTCTTGTTAGAACCCATAAAAAGTCCGAGTACAACGCTCGGACTTTTTTTTTATGTATTTTCTTTTTACCTTTGTAACCTAACAATTACCCAAGAGAATTAGTGAATTATAGGCACGAGATAAAGGATACGTTTTGGCTGATGTTCATGCAAGGGCTGACTTATGTGATTCCGCTTTTTGTGTGGCCTTATTTAATGCGTGTATTAGGGGCTGAGAAGTTTGGATATATAGGTTTTGGTTTAGCCGTGAATCAATATCTGATGATTCTGGTGGATTTCGGATTTAATCTTAGTGCAACTAAGCGCATAGCTTTGGCCAAAGGTAATCAGACTGAGATAAATCGTATATTCTCACACACATTGATTGCTAAGTTATTGCTGTGTAGTGTGTCGTTTTTGATATTGTGTAGTGTGTCGCTTGTACCACAATACGCTATCTATCGCCCTGTTCTGTTTCTGCTATTCTCTATGGTAGTTGGTCAGGTGTTTACCTTCGTGTGGCTCTTTCAAGGGCTGGGTAAGATACGTGTTGTAACTATTGTGAATAGTTTGACTAAGTTGGCTTTGTTGCCATTAACGTTTTGGTTGGTGAGGTGTCCTGAACATTATTTGCGTGCCGCAGTGTTACAAGCTGTGGTGTACGTAGTGGCAGCATTGGCAAGTGATGTGATGATGTGTCGTATGAAACTGGCAAAGTTTGTTGGTGTGAAATGGTCAGAAGTGAAAGAAGCTTTGCAGGATAGTTTCCCTCTTTTCTTGTCGCAAGCAGCGAGCAGTGTGTATGCTATGTTGTTTGTGGTGATTTTGGGTTATGTGGCATCACCGGACGAGGTGGGTAGGTATGCTGCTTCTGAAAAGCTAATGCGTATCAGTTGTGTACTTGTGTTTACACCCATAGTGCAAGCATTTTTTCCTCGTATCAGCAGGATAGCACAAACTCAAAAACAAGAGGCTTATCGTGCCATAGAACGATTGATGATAGTGGGTGGAGGTGTGATGTTATTCGTTTTCATCGTACTATTTTGGGGTGCCGAACCTATAGCAAGTTTATTGGGAAAAGGCTATGAAGGCATGGGGCTACTTTCAAAGATTATGGCAATTGTTCCATTGTTTGTAACCTTAGGTGGTATTGTAGGACAAGTTGGTTTGCTTGCTACCGGAGGTGAGAAGGATAAGCAGGTGTATAGAAATATCTATTTATGTGCAGCTGCGTGTTCACTATTTTTAGTGAGTATTTGCGTCCCTATATGGCATGCAGAAGGAGCAGCATGGGCGCTATTGCTCACAGAAGGATTAGTTTGTCTGGCAATGTTGCTTGCTTACAGAAGAATGAAAAAGAGATGAATTACTTAACGCTGATATTATTGGTAATGGGATGCTTTGTCATAGTGGAAATGCTATGTGGAAGATATGACAAAGTGTGTAAGCAAGTATATAATCTTGCTTTCGTTACATTGGTGGTGATGGTAGGGGCAAAGTATATGTTAGGTCCGGATGTGGCTAATTATTTTCCCCATTATAATACCTTACCACATCTTGACCGTATTTTCTCAGAGCTGGATGATTTACTTTTTGAGCCTGGATTTAATCTCTATTGTTCTTTGTTAAAGACTTTGGGAATATCGTTTTGGGGTATGACATTGAGTGTGACACTCATCTATTATACGGCGATTTATTTACTCTTTAGGCGACTTACAGCTTATCGCACATTAGCTTTGTTTGCTTTGGTATTGTTGGATTACAATTTGGTGTTGTATGAATACAGACAATGTTTGGCAGTGTCGTTCTTTATTTTTGCCTATTTGTTGCTGGAGAAACGTCACTATGTGAGTGGAGTGGTGTGTGTGTTAGTTTGTGTATTAATGCATAAGTCAGGTGTATTTATCTGTATGGCTGCAGGTTTGTTTATGATGTTTTGGCAGTTTACATTGGACAAAAAGGCTTACATAGCCTTGGGCGTATTGTTGTGTTCTATGTTGGTATTGCCCATGAGTAGTTTGGGTGATTTATTGGCGCAGAGTCTTCCATTGAATGATGCGATTAAAGACTCTTTATCTTTACATTTGAAGATGGGTAGTAAGGTTCAGATTATTTTTCCCATCTATTTCTTGGCGATACTCTGTTTGGCATATTATAGCAATTTCTCAGAAAAAGACAAGCGTTGGCATTGGATGATGTGGTTGTGTGTAGCAGTGATAGTGTCGTTGTATCAGTATTGGTTTTTATTGAATCGTTTACGTTCCTTTGTATTGCCATTTTTGTTAGTATATATGCAAAGCGAGATGGCACAAAGTGAGCGCAAAAAAGACCTTTTGCCGGCACAATTGTTTGGCGTGGTGTTTATGCTCTATGCGGCAGTTTTTACATACAGTAGTAGTCTGACACCCCCGTATGCTAAGAGTAAGACAAATCGTATTTCCACTGTGTTTGAATTGTGTCATCACTCAAAAGAGGAATTGCAACACCGCCAAATCAGGGAAGCACGATTGTTTTGGGAACATGATTTTCTTCAAACGCAAAAAGAAGAAGCAAAATGATAGATATATTACTTTCCACCTATAATGGTGGCCAATACTTGCGGGAACAACTGGATTCATTGCTGGCACAGACGTGTCAAGAATGGGAACTATACATTCGAGATGATGGTTCGTCTGATATCACATTGTCGTTGATAGAGGAGTATTGCAAGGAGTATCCGGAGAAAATACATTTTTATCAAGATGAGTTGGATAATATCGGCTCAATGCATTCTTTTGAGGAGTTATTGACCCATTGTGCTCATTCGGAATATGTGATGTTTTGTGATCAAGATGATGTATGGTTGCCTGAGAAGATAAATGTATTTTATCAAGCTATGAAATGTTTGGAGGCAGAGTGTGGAAGTGATGTCCCTCTCTTGGTGCATGGAGATATGCATGTGGTCAATCAGTCCTTACAACTTATACATGACTCGTTCTGGAAGTATGCTAATCTGCGACCGGATTTGCTCGATGAAAACGCTCATTTTTTAGGAATATGTAATGATATTACAGGATGTTCATGTTTGTTTAATCAGAAGACTCGACAAGTTTCCTTACCGTTTAATCCTCGCAGTTATATGCACGATGCGTGGTTGGGGGTAAGTGTTGTGGCACATGGTGGCAAGATTCATCCTGTGTATAAACCTACCATGTTGTATCGCCAACACGGAAACAACACCTTGGGAGCAGTGGAGTATTCTCGTTCCTTGCTCAATTTGGGCTTTAGATGGAAGTTGGCGTGTCAATCGTATGCTAATTCTCATCCGTTGATATTTAAGAATGTGTTGAGTTTTGTGTGGTATAAATTGCATTATTTATTTACACGTCATTTTACAAAATAGCACGATGAATACGGTGTGTATAGCAACATATAATGGCGAAAAGTATATAGCAGAGCAACTTCAGTCGATACTTGCGCAAATAGCAATGGATGACGAAGTTGTTGTGTCTGATGATGGCTCAACGGATCGTACTTGTGAAATTGTGGAGTCTTTTCAGGACGCACGCATACGTTTATTGCACAACGATTCTCATCATTTTAAGTGGAATTTTATTCATGCATTGAAACATGCTCAAGGTGAGTATGTGTTTTTATCTGATCAGGACGATGTGTGGATGGAGGGTAAATATGATACTTGTTGCAGGTTGTTAGAAACATACGATTTGGTTGTGACAGACAGCATAGTGACAGATGAACTTTTGAATGAACTTGAGCCTTCATTTTTTCGCTTCTATCATTCCGGAACGGGCTTATTGAAAAATGCTGTGCAAAACACCTATTTTGGCGCATGTATGGCGTTTCGTCGGTCCTTACTACAGCGAGCATTCCCATTTCCTAAAACTAATGAGGTGGGACATGACATCTGGTTGGGTCTTGTGGCGGAAATGACAGGTAAGCCTTATTTTTTGCCTCAACCATTCTTGTTGTATCGTCGTCATCAGGCAGCACTAACCACGCTCTCTGGTCCCGTGTTGAAACGTAGTAATCGGAGTTTGTTGGTGAAATTATGGAGTAGAGTTGTAGTGTTATGGGAAGTGGTGAAGTATCTTGCTACACATCGTTCATAATCGTGTGAGATAACTCTATCCTTGTTATTTCTTTTTGTGCCTTTAAGAGTTTTAATTGGGCAGTACTAATTTTATTTTCTTGTATAAACAATAAAATGCGTGAAAGTTGGTTTTAATAAGAAAAATGCCTATATTTGTGCATTCTTATTATAATCATGCAAAATAGACTTGTTTCTATCATTACGCCTGTGTACAATGGTGCTCGCTTTATGCGTTACACCATTGATAGTGTTTTAGCACAAACCTATCAAGAGTGGGAAATGTATATTGTTGATGATGGTTCAAAGGACAATAGCGCAGAGATTGCTTCTGAATATGCCGCCAAGGATAGTCGTATCCACTTGTTGCAACAGGCTAATGCTGGGTCAGCAGCTGCACGTAACAACGGGATTAAACGTGCACAAGGAAGATATATTGTCTTGTTGGATTCTGATGATGTTTGGGAGCCAACCTTTTTGGAAGACCAACTTCGTTTTATGCAAGCGACACCCGGTGCGTTGTTGATATGTTCGGCACATAAGCGTATTGATGAGAATGGCAACGAGTTTAAATCACCATTTTTCCCTCCTAAAGTAATTCGACGTAAAGACCTGTTGAAAACAAACTCCATATCATGTTTGACTGGGGTGTATGATAGTGCTGCTTTTGGAAAGTTTTATTTACGTGAGGATTTTAGAAGTCTTCGTGATGACCATGTTTATTGGTTGGACATTCTGAAAAAGGTGGAAGTGGCTTATGGAAATCAACAAGTGTTGGCATCCTATCGTATGTCACAATTTGCTGTGACACATAATAAGTTAAAAATGATTCGTCCTCAGTTTAAGGTGTATCGTGAGTATGAACACATGGGGTGGTTAAAAGCATGTTATTACCTCTTCTGTTGGGCATTTAATGGTATTAAGAAACATCATTCGTAGTGTATGCGTATAGCTGTTATTGGTGGATCTGGATTTGTCGGGACACGACTGATTGCGTTGTTGAAAGATTCTCATATTCTCACAAATATTGATAAACAACAAAGTGTTTTTTATCCTGAAATCACGCAGATAGTGAATGTCTTGGATAAGGAAAATTTGGTTAATGCATTGAAGAATCATGATGCAGTAGTGTTGTTGGCTGCGGAGCATCGGGATGATGTGACTCCTATTTCTTTGTATTATGATGTGAACGTGCAAGGAATGCGTAATACGTTGGAGGCTATGGAGGCGAATGGGATTAAACGCTTGTTGTTTACAAGTTCTGTGGCTGTGTATGGATTGAATAAAGAAAATCCTAATGAGCAACATCCGGCAGATCCGTGTAATCATTATGGAAAGAGCAAGTGGGAGGCTGAGGGCGTGTTGCGTGAGTGGATGGAAAAATATCCGGATTGGCATGTGAATGTGTTGCGCCCGACTGTGATTTTTGGGGAGAGAAATAGGGGAAATGTTTATAATTTATTGAACCAAATAGCACATGGACGATTCTTGATGGTAGGCAAAGGAGAGAATGTGAAGTCGATGGCGTATGTGGGAAATATAGTGGGACTTATTCAGTTTCTTCTGGAAAGAGACCAAGAAGGTTATGATGTGTTTAACTACACTGATAAGCCGGATATGAATATGAATGATTTGGTTCGTTTAGTAAGCACAGTATTAAAGAAACGTCTTCTTTCTGTTCATTTCCCGTATTGGTTGGGTATGTGTGGAGGTTATTGCTTTGATGCACTGGCATGGCTCACTCGTCGTAAGTTGGCGATTAGTTCTGTTCGTGTAAAGAAGTTTTGTTCAACCACTCAGTTTGATTCATCTAAAGTGCTTGCCACTGGATTTAAAGCCCCGTTTAGTTTGTCGGATGGATTAAGCAGGACATTGAAATTTGAATTTATAGAAGATGCCTCAGAGGGCAAAGTTTTTATTTCGGAGTAAAGGGAAAGATATGATAAATGTATCCATTGTAGTATATCAAACGGAAGAGGCGAAGATACGTAATCTGATTGCAGTGCTTAGAGCGAGTGCCTTGATTGATCGGATTTTTGTAGTGGATAATTCTTCTCGCGCTTTTTCATCTGCTTTGTTGGATGCTGATTATATCTTCAATAATGAGAATTTGGGTTATGGTAGAGCACATAATATTGCCATTCGTCAAACCCTGAGTGAGCAAACGCCCTATCACTTGGTTTTAAATCCTGATGTTACCTTTGATGCTACCATTTTACAGGAGTTAATAGATTATATGGAGAAACATAAGGATGTGGCTTCTCTTATGCCTCAAATCTATTATCCGAATGGTAAACGGCAGCATTTGTGCAAACTACTACCAACTCCTCTTGATTTGCTGGGCAGACGGTTTCTGCCACGATGGGTGATGAAAAAGCGTAATCGTCGCTACGAACTGCGCGACACCGGCTATAAATCAATCATGAATATTCCATATCTTTCCGGTTGTTTTATGTTGTTGCGTTCTGATGCTCTTCGTGAAGTGGGTATTTTTGATGAGCGCTTCTTCCTTTATCCGGAAGACATTGACTTGACGCGTCGTTTGCATGCTTGTTTTCGCACAGTCTTTTATCCTCATGTGAGCATTGTGCATGAATATGGTCAAGGTTCTTATAAGAGTGTTCGCTTGTTGTGCTGGCACATGGTAAATATGTGTCGATATTTTTGCAAGTGGGGATGGATTAAAGATCCTGAACGCAAGTTAATGAATCAACGTTGTTTGAAGGAGAATATGCCATCAGTGAAATAAGTGATATTCTATTCTTTTTTCACTGCATAGGATCAATATCTAAAATCATCATTACACTTTTGTGTTGTTCTTGTTGGTGCAAATGCTGTATTTGTGCCTGTAGGAGTTGTTTTGCTTTGGTGATGGAAGCATTTCGTTCTATGCGAATCAGAATGTGGCGTACATACAGGCTCTGCACTCTTCCAATGATGGGTACCACTGCTGAAGAACTTCTTGCGCCAAATACTTGCTTTAAATTCTGCGCCAGTGTGTTCGCGGTGTTTTGTACGATGACTTCGTCTTTGTGTTTAAGTATAACAGTGATGAGTCGATAGTAGGGCGGGTAACGGAATAATTGACGTTCGTTGATTTGTTCGCCATAAAAATCATCGTACTTATGATTTGCTAAGTGAGCAAATAGAGGATTTTCCGGTTGATAAGTTTGTATGACAACTTCACCTCTACGGTGCATGCGCCCGGCTCTTCCGCTCACTTGTTCCAACATTTGATAGGCGCGTTCATAGGCTCTGAAATCTGGTTGATTGAGCAGTGCGTCTGCATGTAGCACAGCAACAAGACTCACATCGTCAAAACTCAGTCCCTTAGTGACCATTTGTGTACCCACCAATATGTCTACTTGGTGTTGAGAGAAACGATGTATAATATCAGCATAACTATTTTTACGCCGTGTAGTGTCTAAGTCCATACGGGCAACACGTGCAGTGGGAAATAAGTTGTGTATTTCGTCTTCAATCTTCTCGGTACCGGTTCCTTGTGCTTGGAGTTCTTGGTTTTGGCAGGAAGGACAGACAGTGGGAATGGTTTGTGTGTGTCCGCAATAGTGACACTCTACAGTGTTTGTGTGTCTGTGTAGCGTCATACTCACATCGCAATATACACACCGAGCAACATATCCACATGCTTTACACGCTAAACTATGCGCATATCCTCTTCGGTTTTGGAAGAGAATGACTTGCTCGTTGTGGTGTAAGGCATTTTTTATTTTTTCCAATAGAAAATCTGAAAACCCATTTGTGGTGAGTTTCTTTCGATGTGCCTCTCTCATGTCCACCATGTGTATTTCTGGCAATAAAATATCTTTGTAGCGCTTTTTCATTTCCACTAATCCATATCGTCCTTCTTTTACATTAAAGTAGGTTTCTACGGCAGGAGTGGCAGTTCCTAAAAGTGTTTTTGCACCGTGTATTTGAGCCAAAACAATAGCTGTGTTTCTGGCATGATAGCGTGGGGAGGGGTCTTGTTGTTTGTAGGATGTGTCGTGTTCTTCATCTACAATAATGAGACCTAAATTGTGAAAAGGTAGAAAGACGGAGGAACGCACCCCTACAATAATGTCATACTCGTTTCCTTTTAGCATATTATGATAGGTCTCTACTCGTTCTGCATCTGAGAATTTTGAGTGATAAATACCCATGCGCTTTCCAAACACTTCTCCAATGCGTTCTGTTAATTGAGTGGTAAGGGCTATCTCTGGTACCATGAATAGTACCTGTTTCCCTTGGGCTATCATTTCTGCCATCAGATGAATGTACACTTCAGTTTTCCCACTGGATGTCACTCCATGGAGTAGCACAACAGGGTGATTCTTCCACTCATTATGTATGGCTTCAAAGGCTTGTTGTTGCACTTCGTTGAGAGGATGTTTTTCTGTTGTGTTTTCAGCGTGTGTATGTATTCTGTTTACCTCGCGTGTGTGTCTTTCCAACAATCCTTTTTCTTCGAGTTGTTTGAGTATGGTCGATGTGGTCTCTGCTTCTTTGAGTAGCAGGCTTTTGGGAATCTCGGTTTGCTCTGCCTCGCATTCTCCTAAAAGGTGAAGAAAGGTGGTAAATACTTTTGATTGTTTAGGAGCTCGGCGCAAACTGTCTAATGCCATTTGACAATTGTTAGACACTTGTAGATGAGAGGGAAGTGTGTATGTAACTACCGTTTTAGGTCGGTAGTTTTCCGTGATACCTTCTCCTAAGATAATGGCCCCGATGTCTAATAGTCTATAAAGATGGGGCATGATGTTCTTAGTCCCGATTACTTTGCTTAATTCTTGTGCATTGTGTGGCTTTTCGTCAGTTAATAGGTTGAGAATGCGCGTTTGGGTAGGCGGTAGTGTTGTTTCTCCTACAAAGTCCGGATTGAGTGTTACTTTTGTTTCGCTCTCTATTTTCAGCCCTGTTGGTATTGCTGCTTTGTATATCTCTCCCAATGTTACCTGATAATACTCAACCATCCACTCCCAAAGTTTGAGTTGTTCAGTGGTGATCACTGGTTGTTGGTCGATTATGTCGCTCACCTCTTTGATGGTCACTCCTTGCGGTTCCTCATTGTGCAGTCGATAGATAATTCCGGTGTAAAATTTTCTGGCGCCAAAAGGGACAATCACTCTGCTTCCCACCTTTGCCTCTTGGCTCAGAGATGAGGTCAACCGATAGGTAAATGTACCGGTCAGTGGGAACGGTAGAATGACTTCAGCAAACATGTCGGTTTATGATGTTTTATTCGTGAATCCGTTTGATGATACGCAGGCGATGCGTATGTGTGCCATCTATTTCTGAGACAATTCCTTGTGCATCAATCTTGTTAATCTTAACGCGCCCGGATGCATGCATGATATTCTCATTGTCCAGCATCATGCCTACGTGTATAATCTTCTTGTCTGCATTCTCAAAGAATGCCAAATCGCCTGCTTTAGCTTCTGTGAGAAAATCCACCACTCTTCCGTGATTTACTTGTTGGCTCGCATCTCTTGGTAATTGAATGCCGAAGATACCATAAATCATCTGCACAAATCCGGAGCAGTCAATTCCTAATGCATTTCTTCCTCCCCAAAGATAGGGTGTGTTCACAAAGAATCGTGCTATGTTGGTCACTTTGGCGCTATCAAACGTAGTCCCTTGTGGGAGTACTGTAGAGGGGTCAATATTAAATTTCACTCCCAGTAATTCAAAGGAACCATTTTTATAATTGGGTACTTTTGTGCCGCCTGATAAAAGTAATGTAGTTTGATTCTCAGCGCTCATGGCAAGTGCCACAGGGAATGCTATCGCACTCTTAGGGGCATCTTTTATTTCGTTGTATGCCTCGTCGGAGAGAGCAGAAATCATTTTTCTGTCCACCCATCCCTCATATCCGTCCGCATCTAATTGTATCTTAGCCCATGCTCCTTCTTCTTTGAGAATCGTCATGGTCTCTGCAAAGAGCACCTGCGAACACATCTCCGCTTGTTCGTGGGGAGATGTGCGCATGGGTACTACACTATTTAATGTGATAGCTTTCATTCAATAGAGGAATTTAGTTTATTCCCATTCAATAGTTGCAGGTGGTTTGGAACTGATGTCATAGACTACTCTGTTAACTCCTTTCACCTTGTTGATGATTTCGTTAGACACTTTTGCCAGGAATTCATATGGCAATTGTGCCCAATCTGCTGTCATGGCGTCTGTGGAGGTCACGGCGCGCAGTGCAACTGCATTCTCATAAGTTCTTTCGTCGCCCATCACCCCTACCGATTGTACGGGAAGAAGGATTACACCGGCTTGCCACACTTTGTCATACAGATTCCATTCTCTCAATGAACGAATAAAGATGTCATCTGCTTCTTGCAACACATGTACTTTTTCTGGTGTGATAGCTCCTAATATGCGCACTGCTAATCCCGGTCCGGGGAATGGTTGACGCTTAATGAGATGTGCCATCATTCCTAATTCTCTACCTACTTTTCTTACTTCGTCTTTGAAGAGCAAGCGTAACGGTTCACACAATTTAAGATTCATTTTTTCAGGAAGTCCTCCTACATTGTGGTGTGACTTAATCGTTGTTCCTGTAATTGAGAGTGATTCTATGCAGTCAGGATAAATAGTACCTTGTGCCAGCCACTTCACATCCTTAATTTTGTGAGCTTCTTCATCAAACACCTCTATGAATCCACGTCCTATGATTTTGCGCTTTTGTTCGGGGTCGGTCACACCATCCAATTCTTTGTAGAATTTCTCATGTGCACGTACTCCCACTACATTCAGCCCTAAGTGTTTGTAGTCTTCCATCACGCTCTCAAATTCATTCTTTCTCAACAAACCGTGATCTACAAAGATACATGTCAGGTTGTCGCCAATGGCTTTGTTGAGCAATACTGCTGCTACCGACGAATCTACTCCTCCTGACAATCCTAATACCACTTTGTCATTGCCTAATTGTTGGCGTAGGTTGTTCACTGTGCTTTCAATGAAGGATGCCGGAGACCAGTCTTTTTTACACTTGCAAATGTTTAGGAAGTTGTCTAATAACAACACACCGTCAAGACTGTGGAATACTTCCGGGTGAAACTGTACTCCCCATGTTAATTCGCCTTCCACTTTGTAGGCGGCTACCGGCACATCTGCTGTGCTGGCTATAATCTTGAAGTTTTCTGGCAGTGAAGTGATGGTGTCTCCATGTGACATCCATATTTGTGAGCCCGGATTCATACCACTAAACAACTCGTCTTCCATATCAATGGTTTCCAGGTTGGCTCGTCCATATTCTCTTGATACAGCTGGTTCAACAGTTCCTCCTGCATTATAGGCCATGAATTGCGCGCCATAGCAAATACCCAACACGGGGAATTTGCCTCTTAGCTGGCTCAAATCCACTTTAAAAGCACTTGGGTCATATACCGAATAAGGACTTCCGGAGAGGATAACTCCCTTGATTCCATCGGTATTTGCAGGGAATTTGTTGTAAGGTAGGATTTCGCAATACTCACTCAGGTCGCGTAGTCTCCTACCTATGAGTTGCGTGGTTTGTGAACCAAAATCCAGGATAATAATTTTTTCTTGCATAATTATGTAATGGTTTTATGTATTCTTAGAAAGTGTAAGTGTTACATTATGAGGAATATAAATCTTGTTATGTGGTTAATGTTCCACTCGTTTGTTTCCGTTTGCGAAGATAGCGTAAAAGCATGGCAAAAGCAAGAGAAAAGTTCACTTGGATGACACAATCTTTATGATGTCTCTACAGCAGGGGCACAAATAGCCGTGCAATTGACTCTTTTAATTTCTCCCAATGTGAGCGTTGATCCCATTTATTGGCGTCCACTTCTCGACTGTGTTCCAGGTCGTTTAGGAAAAGCTCTTTTAGTTTTTGTGCGGTATCTTTGTCGTAGATAAATGCGTTTAATTCAAAGTTTTGATTACTGCTCCTTTCGTCTAAATTGGCACTTCCGATGCTTGACACCATATCGTCTATCACGATGCTTTTGCTGTGTAGAAAGTTGTTTTGGTAGAAATACACCCTTACTCCGGCTTCTGTCAATCTGGTGATATAACTCCTTGTTGCAGCGGCACTTAGGGGAGAGTCTGAAGTTTCTGGAATCAATAGTCTTACGTCCACTCCACTCAGGGCGGCGGTGTGAATGGCTGAAACCACTGATTGTGAGGGTACGAAATAAGGTGTGTGCATGTACACATAGTCTGTGGCTGTCATAATGGCATGGGTCAATCCATGTGTGATGTTTTCCCAGTCACTATCCGGACCGCTTGCTACAAATTGTACCAGGTTGTCATCATAAACGGGCATTTCCGGGTAGTACTTGGGGTCTGTAATAATTTTTCTATCCACAAACAACCAGTCAATCAGAAAATTGGCTTGCAATCCGTGCACGGCATTCCCCTCTATGCGAACAAAAGTGTCCCTCCATTTTCCTAATTTGTTCCCATACAAATATCTGTCGGCAATGTTCAGCCCTCCTGTAAATCCTATTTTCCCGTCCACTACAAGTATCTTGCGGTGGTTTCTGTAGTTTATTTTGAAACGATTGAGGCGAAATCGTACGGGTAGAAAGGATTGCACATAAGCTCCTGCGTTTCGTAAGGAACGTATGTAACTTTTGGGAAGTCGCCAACTTCCTAAGTAGTCATAAATCATCCGCACTCTCACCCCTTCTTGGGCTTTTTGTATAAGAAGTTTTCGGAGACGGTTGGACACACGGTCGTCTTCAAATATAAAAAACTCTATGTGAATGTGTTTCTGTGCTTGTTCAATCGCGCTAAACATGGCTTCAAAGGTGGCTTCTCCATCTGCATACACGTCAATTTTGCTTCCTGCGTACACAGGTGCTTCTCCCACTTTCATGAGCAGCTGAATCAGATGTTGTTGTTGTGGAGTGAGAGCCTGCATGTCCACTTTCGATGTGTCACACACCGGTATCGGTCGATTTTTTATGTTTCGTACACTCTTTTTGGTGATGATTTTTTGTTTTCGGAAGTCATGCCCAAAAAACACATAAAGAACAATCCCTACCACAGGAAGCAACACTAAAATAGTAATCCAAGCCAATGATTTGGCGGGGTCTCTGTTATCCAATAAAATAGCAATGATAATCGCCACTATCATGTAGATATAGAGAGCGGAGAGTGTCCATGAAAAAATCTCTTGAATAGTGGTTTCCATATTCGGTGTGCTGTTGATTGGTATTTTTTATTTTCTGTAGTGGCGTATGATGTGACCATCATAATGTTCTTCTCCGCTCAATATTGCGTGAAAGTGAGGTGCTTCTACTCCATCGTTCAGTATAGTGGGGGAGGTTTCCACTTGTATCTCGTCCCACAATTGCTGTCTTAATAAGTCGTTCAACACCTGACTACCACCTTCCACAATCAGTGAGTGTATCTTCATTTGGTAGAGTTGATCCATCACTTGTTGCCAACATTGATTAGCAAAATCAATAGGACAAATGGTGGTGTTGTCGTGTTCCTTATAGTCTGTCTTTTCGGTGAATATCAATGTGTGTGATTTGCCATCAAAAATCTTGCTTTCATCGGGTATTTTCCCTGTTCTGTCAAGTACAATCCGCAGGGGGTTGTTCCCATCCCAACGTGTGGTTCTTAATCCGGGATTGTCCAACAAAGCGGTTCGCGTCCCCACCAAGATAGCCATGTTTTCGGCGCGCATCTTATGTACTAATTGCTTGGTAAACGGACTGGATAACACTGCCACCGGCTCATCTCTGCTTTCTCTCAATTTATCTATGAATCCATCGGCACTTTGTGCCCATTTCAAAACAATGTATGGCCTGTGTTTTTCATGATAACAAATAAAACGTTTGTTCAGTTCACGACACTCTTTTTCCAACACACCAACCTTCACTTCCACACCGGCATCTTCCAACATTTTTACTCCTCTGCCGGCCACCAATGGATTAGGGTCAAGCATGCCAATCACTACGCGTGGAATCTGCTTTTTGATAATAAGTTCTGCGCAAGGTGGTGTTTTCCCGTAATGTGAGCAGGGTTCCAGATTCACATAGAGTGTACACTCTTGCAGCAAACTTTCATCTTTCACGGCAGCAATGGCATTTGGCTCAGCGTGTGCTGTCCCGTAGCGTTGATGATATCCTTCGCCAATTATTTGCTCGTCTTTCACTAACACCGCTCCTACCATTGGATTTGGTGCAACATCACGAGCCCCGGCTGTGGCTATTTGCAGGCATCGGCGCATGTATGTCTCGTCGGTATGTGTCATTGGTTTTTTCAAGTGTTGTA
>CALGCU010000267.1 GCA_937886455.1 uncultured Bacteroidales bacterium
CTAATATGATAGAACGTGTAGAAGTGGTGCGTGGGGGTGGTAGTGCCCTGTTTGGTGCTAATGCTATTGCCGGAACTATCAATGTCATCACCAAAGAACCACTGAACAACTCGGTCAGTGTGGGCAATTCCACTATGTTGATAGGGGGAAATAAATGGAATGTAAACACAACAGTAAATGCAGCTTTGGTTTCTGACAACCATCGATACGGAGTCAGCATTTATGGAAGCACCCAACAACGTCAAGGATGGGACGCTAATGATGATGGCTACACTGAAATAGGTAAATTACAAAGCCACAATCTTGGATTCCGAGCTTATTTCAAAACATCCATGCAGTCTAAGCTGTCTTTGGAGTATCACAATTCCTACGAGTTCCGTCGTGGAGGAGATAGTATCAATCTGCCTGCCGACCGTGCTAATGTGGCTGAACAGACGGAACACCGTATCAATAGTGGTGGACTGAAATTCGATTGGTTTACCAAGGACTACAAACACAGACTTGGAGTATATGCCTCTATGCAACACGTAGGACGTGATAGCTATTATGGCACTCACCAAGACCCCAATGCCTATGGTATGACCAACGACTTGACAGTAGTGGGAGGTGCACAGTACATTTACAGCATGGAGAAATGTTGGTTTATGCCGGCAGCGCTGACTGTGGGTGCAGAGGTAAATTATAACTCCATGAAAGATGAAACTTTGGCACACACGCACGACCAGGAACAACAAGTCTTCATGTATAGTGCTTTTGCGCAGAATGAGTGGAAAAACAAGGAGTGGACCTTCTTATTGGGACTACGCATGGACAAACACAATATGATTAAAACACCCATTTTCAGTCCACGTGTAAACCTACGCTACAATCCCACTACGTGGGTGAGTTTGCGCACTGGCTATGCAATGGGATTTAGAGCACCACAGATATTTGATGAAGACCTACACATCACAGCCGTCGGGGGAAAAAGCACGTACATAACCAATGCCGTCGATTTACAACCCGAACGTTCACACTGTGTGAACCTATCCGCTGATTTTAATTACACCTTTGGGCGTGTTCAAACCAATTTATTGGTAGATGGTTTCTTCACAAAGTTAGAAGATGTATTTCTGTTAGAACAAATGGGAGGTGACGATAAAACATTGCTGTATGAACGTCGCAATGGATCTGGTGCCAGTGTATATGGCGTGAGCATTGAGGCACGAGTAGTTCCTTCTGCCAAATGGAATATTCAGTTGGGAGCTACCATTCAGCAAAGCCTATACGATGAGCCTGAATGGGGATGGACAGAAGATCCCGACGCTGTATTACGCCGAAAAACCGGCAAAGAAATGTTCCGTTCCCCCAATTCCTATGGCTATCTGACAGTGGGATATGAACCCATACGACGCCTGAACCTATCGCTTTCCGGAACATACACAGGCAGAATGTGGATGCAACATTGCGCCGGCTACATAGAACATGATGAAGAAGTACACACACCCGCATTCTTCGATATGAACTTTAAGGTGTCGTATGACTTCCTTTTAGGAGGAAGTAGCACACTCCAAGTCAATGCTGGAGTACAAAACATATTAAATAGTTTTCAACGTGACTTTGACAAGGGCAGTGAACGTGATGGCGGATATTGCTATGGTCCCTCTCTACCACGCAGCTATTTCTTAGGAGTCAAATTTTCTTTATAAACCATATCACATGTACACACCAACAGACAGAATGAGTGAGCTTGTGGAACAACGCTATGACCTATTGCGTATTCTCAGTTGTTTTAATTTCGCTTTAGGCTTTGGCGACAAGAGCATTAGACAAGTGTGTCATGAACAGCAAGTAGATGTAAACACCTTTTTGGCTGTTGTTAACATGGGCGAATCCTACAATGCTCAGTTAATAGAAAACATTTCGGTGGGTGAACTAATAAAGTATTTAAAAAACGCCCATACCTATTTCTTAGACTTCTCACTTCCCATGTTGCGCCGTAAATTATCAGAGGCAGTTACTTCTGCTGTAGAAAACACAGTTTCACTAATGATTTTGCGCTATTTTGATGCCTACACAGAAGAAGTAAAACGTCACATGGAATATGAAGAACACAATGTATTTCCCCATGTAGAAGCATTGTTGAGAGGTGAACAGGTGGACTATTCAATTGAAGAATTTGCCCAGCAACATCGTGCCTCAGATGATCACCATGTGATAGCACGGATTACAGAATTAAAAAATATCCTGATTGAGTATTATCCATCTAACAGCTACAACGAATTGCTCTATTCCGTCCTGTTTGATTTATTTACTTATCAACGTGATTTAGCCACCCACTGTCGTTTGGAAGACGATTTATTTGTTCCGGCAGTTCGTATGTTGATGGGTGGCTATGTAGAACATTCCGTTGAGGATACTCATTCAGCAGAAGCCAGAGATGTATTAAGCACTCGCGAGCGTGATGTAGTAATTGGCGTAGTCAAGGGAATGACCAACAAAGAGATTGCCGACAGTTTATATCTGTCCGTTCACACAGTAACCACACATCGCAAGAACATTGCGCGTAAGTTGCAGATACATAG
>CALGCU010000268.1 GCA_937886455.1 uncultured Bacteroidales bacterium
GACAAAAAGATGGAAAACCAGAAAGAACCCATCTATGGAGTCAGCACAGGATTTGGCTCTCTTTGCAACATCAGTGTTGGTAAAGAAGAATTATCTCAACTACAGAAAAACTTAGTCATGTCACACGCATGTGGCACGGGCGATGAAGTGCCTCAAGAAGTGGTACGGCTCATTGTTCTACTCAAGATTCAATCCTTATCCTATGGCTATTCAGGAGTACAACTCATCACAGTGCAACGACTCATTGATATGTACAACAACAATGTGCTTCCTGCTATCTATCAACAAGGCTCATTAGGAGCATCCGGTGACTTGGCGCCATTGGCTCACATGAGTCTTCCTCTCTTAGGATTGGGAGAAGTCTATTATGAAGGGAAAAAACAACCCGCTGCTGATGTGTGTGCTAAGTTCGGATGGGAACCCATCACTCTTCAATCTAAAGAAGGTCTTGCATTGCTCAATGGTACACAGTTTATGAGTGCTTTCGCTGTATGGTCTTTAATAAAAGCTGAAGAGTTGAGCAAAGCCGCTGATTTCATTGGAGCTATCTCACTCGATGCTTATGACGGACGAATTGAACCTTTCACGGAAGCAGTACATCTCGTGCGCCCACACAATGGTCAATTGGCCACTGCTGCCAACATCCGCAAATTGATGGAAGGTAGTGAAATCATCAAACAACCTAAAAAGCATGTACAAGACCCTTACTCATTCCGTTGTATGCCTCAAGTGCATGGAGCATCTAAAGATGCCATAGCCTATGTCAAATCGGTGGTAACTACTGAAATCAATAGTGCTACAGATAATCCTACTGTTATTCCCGACCAAGATATGGTCATCTCAGCAGGAAACTTCCATGGACAACCACTCGCCATCGTGATGGACTTTTTGGCTATCGCATTGGCTGAGTTGGGTAGCATATCTGGACAACGTATCACACAACTCATTTCCGGAAAAAGAGGATTGCCCAACTTCTTGGTGGCTAAACCGGGTCTGAACAGTGGATTTATGATTCCACAATACACAGCAGCTTCTATTGTCAGTCAGAGCAAACAACTCTGTATGCCCGCCTCTGTTGATAGTATAGAATCCTCACAAGGACAAGAAGACCACGTCAGCATGGGAGCTAATGCTGCCACTAAACTCTATCGGGTAGCACTCAACACTGAACGTGTACTCAGCATAGAACTATTTAACGCGGCTCAGGCATTAGAGTTCAGACGACCATTAAAATCATCTGCTTTGATTGAAAATTTGGTTAGCGCTTATCGTAAAGAAGTTCCATTTATTGACAATGATACAGTGATGTATCCTTTAATTGAAACTTCTATACACTTTGTGCGTTCACAATTTGACACCCTCTAACAAAATGAAACAAACACTCATAACAAACATAGGAAAGCTTATCGGAATCACCGATAAGCCACGCCTATGTGGCACAGAAATGTCCGATTTACAACAAATGGACAATGCATTCCTGCTTATTGAAAATGGCACAATTGTGAGCTATGGCTCAATGGACACAGTTCCCACATGTGTTCATTACACCATTGATGCAAAAGGTGGAATACTCATGCCTTCTTATTGCGACTCACACACACACATCGTTTATGCCGGAAGCCGTGACCAGGAATTTCTTGACAAACTTAGAGGACTCTCTTATGAAGAAATAGCTAAACGTGGAGGAGGAATACTCAACTCCGCACAACGCTTACACCAAACAGACGAATCACAACTCTATGAACAATCCGCCATGCGCCTGCAAGAAGTTATTCGCACAGGCACAGGTACAATAGAAATCAAAAGCGGGTATGGACTCACACTGGAAGACGAACTGAAAATGCTGCGTGTCATACGTCGCTTGAAAGAAAACTACCCGGCACTCATTAAGTCCACACTCTTAGGAGCACACGCTGTCCCTCTGGAGTTCAAAAAGCGACAAGATGAATATGTCACTATGGTGTGCGAACAAATGATTCCTGCAGCTGCCCATGAAGGATTGGCAGATTTCATTGATGTCTTCTGCGACGAAGGATTCTTCACTGTGGCTGACACAGACCGAATCCTCACAGCGGCTGCAAAATATGGAATGCGTCCTAAAATTCATGCCAATGAATTAGCTAACTCAGGGGGTGTACAAATAGGAATAAAACACAATGCACTCTCGGTTGACCACCTAGAAAGAGCTGAAACACCTGAAGTGGAAGCATTACTCGCATCCAACACGATGCCTACCGCACTGCCGGGAGCATCCTTCTTCTTGAACATACCCTACGCACCTACACGACAAATGGTCAATGCAGGACTCTCGGTAGCCTTAGCATCCGACTACAACCCGGGATCATCACCATGTGGAGATATGCGTTTCGTCATGACTTTAGCTTGTATCTACATGCGTCTTTTGCCCGAAGAAGCCTTTAATGCAGTCACAATCAACGGAGCCTACGCCATGGATGCACATCAACAAACAGGATCAATAGCCATAGGAAAACGAGCCAACCTCATCCTCACAAAGCCCGTACCTTCGCTGGCATTCATCCCGTACGCACACCATACACCCTACATCGAAAAGATATTACTCAACGGAGAAGTGCAATAATACACACCTCCCACACTCACACAGTAAAAGGACATGTTTCTTGCGAGACATGTCCTTTTAAAAAATATTCTTGTCCGATAAAAAAGAAACTTATTCCTACGTAGTGGTCCCGAGATGGTCCCGAGATGGTCGCGGGGATGATAGGACATTTCATAAGCTCATAAGAGGGGCTTGTCTGATATGAAAATAACTCCCAACTTATCTATT
>CALGCU010000269.1 GCA_937886455.1 uncultured Bacteroidales bacterium
GAGTTCATTATAGTTTTTACCTCTCAGTGGATGTTCCGGAAAAACGTTAATATGATCTGTAATAATCATTAAATCACCTATTTCAAAATCCGGATTCACTCCTCCTGAAGCATTTGAAACGAATAGAGTGTCGATGCCTAAAGCTTTCATAACACGCACGGGGAACGTAACTTCTTGCATGTTGTATCCTTCATAATAATGAAAGCGTCCTTGCATAGCCAAAACATCACGACCTCCTAATTTACCTATTATCAACTTGCCTGAGTGACCTTCAACAGTTGAGATTGGGAAATGTGGAATTTCATTGTAAGGGATTTCGATTTTGTCGGTAATTTTAGTGGCTAAATTGCCCAATCCTGTCCCCAAAATAATGCCTACTCGTGGTTGGGTTGTGATTCTGTCCCGCACATAGGCTGCGGTTTGTTTAATTTTCTCTAACATAATCATTTAGTATTTTGGTGAATATTTCTTGTTCGTTGATGATTTTTATTTCTATGGGTATGTAGTATATACGAGAGCGCAGACTATCCGTTATTTCATTCATGTGTAACAAGCGCATCGCGTCTTTTTCTGTAGTGAGCAACAGGGTGTCTTGTGGCATGGTGGATAGGAGTTGTTCTATCCGGTGGATGTCACGAGAATTGAAATTGTGATGGTCGGCAAATCTCAGTGTTTGGAGATGTTGAATGTGTGATTGCACGTATGCTTCCAAATGGTGAGGATTTGCAATACCTGTGATTAAGCAGGCTTCTGAAATAGTGTTCCATTCTCGCTGTTGGTCGCTCTGTAGTTGACGAGGTAGGCTGTAGGATATGGACGAAAAAAACAAGTGTTGATGTGGCAACACAGCCAGAGCGTTTTTGATTTGTTGTTGTTCTTCACTTGTAATTTGAGGCGGACATTTGGTAACTATAATCCAATCGGCTCGTTTTGCTGCATTCACACTGTCGCGCAGACGTCCATGTGGCAGATAGGTATCGTTTACATACAATTGATCATAGGGAGTGAGCAACAATGTTTTGCCAGGACGCACAGCCCGATGTTGCATAGCATCGTCCAGTATAATACAATGTAGATTTGGATAGTGTTCTACCAATTTCTCAATACCCATTTTTCGTTTTTCACACACAGCAACAGGTAAATGAGGAAAACGGCGTTTCACCAACAGAGGTTCATCCCCCACTTCACTACTCTGATGTGTGGTGTTGAGTTCAATGTATCCGTGCTTCCTTCGC
The DNA here is from genome assembly GCA_937886455.1 of uncultured Bacteroidales bacterium. Classification (GTDB taxonomy): domain Bacteria; phylum Bacteroidota; class Bacteroidia; order Bacteroidales; family Paludibacteraceae; genus Gallipaludibacter. The sequence continues at coordinate 1,236 of CALGCU010000269.1, forward strand.
TTATATCCTCTGCTGAGGAAAGCGACAGAACACTCATTTTGTAAAGATTGAATCAAGTAGATGGAATGTGGTGTTTTCCCGGTTCCGCCTACAGCCAAATTGCCTACACAAATAGTCTTCACAGGAGGTGTCCACTGCTTGAAAATGCCATTGTCATATAAGAAATTTCTTATTGTGACAACTAAGGCATAAACCTGTGAAAGAATGTAGGCAATCAATCTCATTGTATGTTGATTTCAATCGGCATAATAGCCTCTAATGAGTATGGTTTGTTTTTCCACTCAGAAATACGTTGCCACATTGATGGAAGACTAATTTGTTGCGGTGTTTTTGCTGATGCAGATGATAATTCTTCCATAAATAGTGTGAAGGCATCTTTCTTTTTGGGGTATTCAACTACCCTGTAGTTTTCTAATCCGGCTTTATTCGCTGCGATTGATATTGCCTCGTTAATACCACCCAATGTATCAACAAGACCATTTTCTACAGCTGCAGCACCGCTCCACACGCGCCCTTCTGCTATGTTTTTTATCTCATCAGGAGTGACACCACGACCATCCGCACAGCGTTGTACAAACAATTCATAACCACGATTGACATGTGCTTGCACGAGTTCACGACTTTCAGCATCCATACCCATATTCATATTGCTCTCCATTGCACTGCGTTTGTTGGTGCCTACTCCATCAAAATCCAGCCCGATTTTGTCCATCAGTCCATTAATATTTGGCACCATTCCATAAATACCAATCGACCCTGTAAGTGTGGTAGGTTGAGCCACAATAGCATCAGCCATGCATGAGATATAATAACCACCAGATGCTGCATAGTCACCCATAGAAACTACGAGAGGTTTGTCTTTCTTCAGTTGTGTTAGTGCATACCATATTTGCTCACTTGCAAATGCACTTCCACAGGTTGCAAAATCTCTTGTTCCATCATCAAACATTTTAAATTGAACGTTTGTTATATTTTTTAATAAAGCTTCTTCGTCAACAACAATAGGCTCTGGTTCAGGATCTGCGTATTTATCAGGATTAGCTAAAGCATCTTGCAAATCAGGTAGCTCAGAAGCTATTTTTAATTCTTCAACATCATATTTTTTGTCCGCATAGTATACTTGTGGTTCAACGTTTCGTGTTTG
>CALGCU010000270.1 GCA_937886455.1 uncultured Bacteroidales bacterium
CCTACTTTCTGTAATCTTGCTGACCACATCATTGTGGAACTTAACGAAGCACAACCGGCTGCGTTGAGAGGTATGCACGATATATACGAACCGCAAGACCCTCCTTGTAGAGAAGCTATTCCTGTATATCATGTGGGTGACAGAATTGGAACAGACTGCATTAAAGTGGATCCTAAAAAGATTTTGGCTGTGGTGAAAACAAATCGTCCGAATGAAGTGGGAGGATTTGCACCTACGGACGAAGTAACCAACAAAATCGGTGAAAATGTAGCTACATTCCTTGAAAACGAAATGAAAGCCGGACGTATTCCTGCAAGTTTCTTGCCGATACAGTCAGGTGTGGGAAATATCGCTAATGCGGTGCTTGGAGCTTTAGGACAAAATCCTAACATACCTGCATTTGAAATGTACACCGAAGTAATTCAAGACGCTGTAATCGACTTGATGAAAAAAGGTGACGTGAAGTTTGCAAGTGGTTGCTCACTCACTATTTCTGCTCAAAAATTGGATGAAGTGTTCGCAGATGTGGACTTCTTCAAAGAAAGAGTTGTGTTGCGCCCACAAGAACTGTCAAATAATCCGGAAGTAGCACGCAGATTAGGACTCATCACCATCAACACTGCACTCGAAGCGGATATTTTTGGTAATATCAACAGTACACATGTATTGGGTACAAAAATGATGAATGGATTGGGAGGATCTGGAGACTTCACACGTAATGCGTATATCTCCATCTTTACTACCCCAAGTACAGCAAAAGATGGAAAAATCAGTGCCATCGTACCATACGTGTCACACATAGACCACTCTGAACACTCAGTGAAAGTGCTTATCACTGAACACGGAGTGGCTGACTTGAGAGGTAAATCTCCTCGCCAACGTGCTGAAGCTATCATAGAAAACTGTGTGGCTCCGGAATATAGAGAAATGATGCGTGAATACTTGGCAAAAGCGCCTAAAGGACACACTCCACTCAACCTTGACAACTGCTTTGCTATGCACAAAGCATTTGCTGAAACCGGCGACATGCACAACGCTAAGTTCTAAAATCTAAGCTTAATAACAAACAAGAGGGTTCGCTTCACAACGGAAGTGAACCCTCTTGCTTTACGAAAAAAGTATTGGGCATTATTACTGTCCGGTAAAAATAGGATTACACCATATCACTTACTTATATAACCT
>CALGCU010000271.1 GCA_937886455.1 uncultured Bacteroidales bacterium
CCATCTTGTTGATAAATACCATGACGGGTGTTTTTCTCATTCTACATACCTCCATTAGGCGTCTGGTTTGCATTTCCACCCCTTTGGCTGAGTCGATGACAATGATTACGCTGTCCACAGCGGTGAGTGTTCGGAATGTGTCTTCTGCGAAGTCTTGGTGACCTGGTGTGTCGAGGATGTTGATTTTATAGCCTCTGTATTCAAATCCCATCACAGATGTTGCCACTGAAATACCACGCTGTTTTTCTATTTCCATCCAGTCGGACGTGGCTGTTTTTTTGATTTTGTTTGATTTTACTGCTCCGGCAATGTGTATAGCACCTCCGAAGAGTAAGAGTTTTTCTGTCAGTGTAGTCTTACCGGCATCGGGGTGAGATATGATGGCAAATGTTCTGCGTCTTCCGATTTCTTCTTGTAGTGTCATCGATAGTGGGGTTATTTTTTTATTATTGTACTGCGAATTTTAGTGCTTTTGTTTGTCCTCCTGCTTGTAGTTGGATGATGTATATTCCTTGTGGGAAACGGGCAGGGATGTAGTTGTCGCTTCCTTCTATTTGTCCGTGTTGCATTACTACTCCTGTCATACTATAGATGGTGTAGGTGATATTTGCTGTTTCTTCTGCGTGAAGATGTAGCATTCCTTTTTGTGTGGTGGAGTTTATCACGACTTCTTGTAGGAGGAGTTGGTCATTAAGTGCAGTTCCTCCGTTCCACACTTGTCCCATTTTATTTCCCCAAATGTATTCGGCTAATTCGGGATGGTCAATGAATGGGTTGCGATTTTGTTGGAAACTATAGACGGCTTCATTTCGGTCTATTTCTTTTTGTGAAACGGGGTCTTGACGGTGCCATTTCAGGAATAGGTCTATGCTCCATTTGCTCAAGGAAGGGTAGGTGTTCTTGGCGAATGAGTCTCCACTCATAGACGACATCTGATTTTGATAACGGGTGACGAAGTAGAAGTATGTGCGTGCAAAGTCTCCTTTGTATTGATCGTCCGGTTCAAATACTTTTCCGCTGTATCCGCTGAAGGTTGATGTTCCTAATCGGCCGAGTGCTTTTCCTCCAAGGCTGGTTCCTCCGCTACATTCTCCAAATGGATAGTTGCTACGTTGTCCGTTTACTTTTCCGTCTGTTGGATAGACATGGAAGGCATCTGATTTCATAGGTGATTTCTCATTAAACCAACTTTGTGGAATGGAATGTTCTCGGTTGTAACAGTCACACACGTTCTTATAGCTGCCACATTTTTTTTGTCCGGGTGTCCATGTGCATGTGGAGTACATGTCCCACACTTTACCTTCGTCTGTTACGTCGCTTTCTGCGTAGATGGTATAGAGTTTATCGTAACTCCATTGTTTGTAGTTGCTGGATATGATACTGCTCAGTGCTGTTTTGAGTGCTTCTTTGCTTTTGCCTTTAGCGTTGGTGTAGTATCCAGCCGGTGCTTCTGCGAAGATAGATGTGCAGAACAGACTTATTACGAATGATAAAAATGTAATACGTTTCATATTCCTTGTGTTTTTGAGTAGAGGCACTGAAAGGAACATTCCGACGAATGTTCCTTTCGGTGTTAATGTTTTTGAATTGTGTGAATTATTGTTCAGGCATAATGAATGCGAGGATTGCGTAGAGGATAACTCCTGGGAATCCTGCAAAACAAAGTGTTGCCACTGCATATACGATACGTGTGATGGTGATGTCCCATCCGAAGTGTTCAGCAATGCCGGCGCATACGCCTGCAATTTGTTTGTTTGAAGATCTTTTTAGTTGCATAATGTATTGTTTTATATGAATGATTATTTGATCGTTGTTGTTATCTTACTCTGAGTCGTTGTCCAATGCGTATGATGGATGTGGACTTGATTTTATTGAGGCGACACAGTGCTGAGACTGATGTTCCATATCTGCGTGCTAATGCCCCTAATGTGTCGCCGCTTCTCACTGTGTGGTACTTGGCAGCAGCCATCTCTTTGAGTTCTTTTTGGTGGTAGAAGGTGTTCTTTTTTGTGATAAGATATTCTTCTTCTTTGATGGTGTGATTTTCGAAGTCAAAGAAAAGCTCCGGATTGATGGCATTGCCTAAGTAGCGTGTCTCGAAGTGTAGGTGCGACCCAGTGGAGCGTCCTGTGTTTCCTCCTAATCCGATGGGCTCTCCGCTATATATTCTTAGGTTTTCTTCTACTAATACTCTTGACAGGTGCGCATACACTGTTTCTAATCCGTTGTCGTGTCTTACTACAACGTAGCGTCCGTAGCCTTGTGGTTCGTAGTCAATGATTCGTACCATTCCATCAAACGGGCACCAAATGGTGTCTCCGGTGTAAACTTTTATGTCGGTTCCAAAGTGGTATCTGTAGCGTCTTGGGCCAAATTTGGAGGTGATATATCCTTTTGTCGGCATACAGTATTTTGAGCAGTCAATACGCACAGAGTCGCTAATGCTGTCAATGGGTATCTGGTAAGGATTGATGCGTTCTCGTGTCCAGATATTTTTGTATATGTCATCTGCCGGATGATTTTCCATCAAGTCGTCTGTGGGGTCATTAAACATTCTTCTGTAAATGTTTGGCTGGTCATTGTAAACCACAACTACATTTTGGGGTAATTGTAATGAGTCGCCAATGATGTATAGTGTGTCGTTTTTTATTTCTATTTGGTAGTTGTTTTCTGCTTGTAATCCACTAAGAATCATTAGAAATACTCCCAGAATCACTATCTTGTGTTGTTTTATCATCGTGTTGTTTTCTTGTCTTTTGTTGAATTGCCAAAATTTATTGCAAAAATACGGAAGTTATCTGAGAATGGCAAATTAGGAAAGAGGATAATGTAGATGGGTGGTGTGGGTGGTTGTGAGTTAAATGAACCACTTATTGACTTTGACTGTATTGTTTGTGAAATAACAAGCCCCCGACTGATGTCGAGGGCTTGTGGTGTATCTGTTTTGTAGATGAGTTTACTTGGTGGGCTTCATTACCACTTCTATTACGTTGCCTTGTTCAACTATGGATTTAAGGGTGTTTACAACAGTTTCTGATGTAATGTTTTCTACAATGTTTTGGAAATCCCTTACGTAGTTTAAGTTGTTGATGTAGTAACGTGGCAAGTAGGTTCTGGACCAATCGGCATTGCTTTCCAAGTTTTCTTTAAAGCTCTTGAGCAAGATTTCTTTTGTTTTGGTCAAGTCTTCTTCTTTTGGACCATTGGAAATGATTTCTTGGATTTCTTTGTGAATGATTCCAATAAGCTTTTCTTGCTTTTCTGGGTCTGTGTCAAACTGCATGAGCAATACGGCTTGTTCTGTGGGGTATTTTTCTATGTATCCTGCTACTCCTACACCATAACTTCCTCCTTCTTTTTCGCGAATGCTTTCAAGGTAGCGTGTGCTGAGTATTTCAGAAATAACATTCATAATGAGCCTGTTTTCAAGGTTGTAGGGCATTGCGGCGCTATAAACGATGCGATTGGATGCGGTTTTAATTTCCATCGGACGTTCAAAGTAGTTTTTCACTATGCCTTTTGGTACTCTTTCGCCGTGGTCGGTGAATGTCTCGTGTGCTTTTTTCTTTGTTTTCAATCCTCCCAACCATTGGCATACCATTTTTTGTGTTTCCTTATTGGTTGGGTCGATGTTACCCGTGAGGAAGAATGTGAAGTCAGCAGCATTGTCGAAACGTTCTTTGAAAATGCGCAGTGCTGTGGCTTGGTTCACCTTTTCTAAGAGGTCGGCATGCCACAAAAGTGTACGTGGACTATGGTTTGACATAGTCAAAGAAATACTATCTCTGAACGCTACTTTTGGGTTGCTTTCTTGGTTGATAAGCATGGAGTGGTACATGCTGATTAGTGAAGCGAATGCTTCGTCGTCTGTTCTTACGTTAGTGAAGTACAGATAAACGAGTTGTAATAATGTTTCAAAGTCAGCTACACTCGATTGTCCTTGAAAACCTTCTGTGAGTTCGCTGATTTGTGGTGTGATGGCAATGTTTTTTCCTGCCAATACTTTTTGCAAGTCAGTCACAGAGAATTTTCCTAATCCGTTTTGTTCCACTACATTCACTGCAAAACCTCCGGAAGGTAGGTCTTGTGTCGCTACTTTGCTTAATCCACCCCAACTGTGGGCGTTCAGCAGGATTTCGTCTTGTTTGAAAGTGGTAGGTTTGATGATTACTCTCACACCATTACTCAATGTCCATTCTGTGGTATTGAGTTCTGCATTATAACTGGTTTTCTTGATTTTACCTTGTTTGGGCTTTTTATCTATGAGGGTCTTGTCTATTTTTTCTTCTTTGGGTGCTTCTATTTCTGCATTTTTCGCTGATTGTAGAATATTGTTGATGGTTTCAGCGGAAGGCAGAGTGGCACGGTCTTTTTCTGGTGCTTGAATGCTGATGATGAGGTTTTCATCAGTTACATAAGTTTTTGCCAATTCTGTCAACATGGCGGCATTGAGTTGAGGCAATAGTGTTTTAACTATTTCGTATTCCATTTCAATGCCCGGAATGAAGGAGCCATCTAAGTAGTGACGGATGTATTCCTCAGTCAATGTAATGTTTTGGCGATTGTTACGTTCGTTGTAGGTGTTTTCGTAGAATTTAAGCATTTCTGCTTTTGCACGTTCCACTTCGCTTTCAGTCACTCCAAAACGTTTTAGTTTTTCTCCTTCAGTGAAGAGTGTGTTGAGTGTGGCTTCTGTTTGTCCTTCTTTAGCAATTCCAATCATGCGATAAGCATCTGTGTTTTTCACCAATTCTCCATAGGTTACAAGTGCAGCCATGATGGGACTTTCTGCTTTGGTGGTGATTTCTTCAAAGCGATAGTTCATGATGCTTGAGAGTAATTGGTGGGCATATTGTTGCATAGCATCCACAATGGTTCCTTTGAATGGAGCAGGGAGTGGTGCTTTCTTGTATTCTAAGTCAATGCGGGTGTTCTGTGCTTCTTTGTCGGTCACAATAGCAATGATGGGTTCTGCGTTTTCTCCCAATGCATAGTATGGGCGTTCGCCACGGTTGGCACGTGCAGGAACATCTTTCCATAATTCCTTAATTTTGGCTTCCATCTTATCAACGTCAATGTCGCCCACAATAACGATGGCTTGCAAATCCGGGCCATACCATTTTTCGTAATAGTCACGCAAGGCTTGATAAGAGAAGTTGTTAATCACTGCAGTGTCACCAATTACGTCTCTTTTGGCATATTGTGAACCGGCATATTTTAGTTGATTGGATTGTCTCCACATTCTGCGTGAAGCATTGGCTCCTTGACGCCATTCTTCGCGAATTACTCCTCTTTCGTTGTCAATCTCTTCGGGAAGAAGGAGTAGGTCACACGACCAGTCATGAAGCACCAGCAAGGCTGAGTCTAATATACCTTCTCTGTATGTGGGCACATTGCTTAAGCGATACACTGTTTCGTCAAGTGATGTGTAAGCATTGATGTCACCACCAAAGTTTACTCCCACTGATTCAAAATAGCTGATGATGCCTTTTCCTGCAAAGTGTGTTGTGCCGTTAAAAGCCATATGCTCAAGGAAGTGTGCCAATCCATTTTGGTGGTCTTCTTCCAAAATAGCTCCCACTGCCTGTGCAATGTGAAATTCGCAACGTTCTTTGGGTTGCTCGTTGTGGCGGATGTAATAGGTCAATCCGTTGTCTAATTTCCCATAACGCACGTTCGGGTCTATGGGTAGAGGTTGTGGCATCTCTTGTGCAAATGCATTTGCACTGAAAAGAATAGTTAATGCCAAAAACGCTTTTTTAACTAATGCTTTGTTCATATTATTTGTGTTTAGTTGGTTGTTTTGTTTTTTTTGTGCTTGTGGCATAAATCATGCCAAGTGCATTTTGCGGGGCGAAGATAAAGAAAAAAAGTGGTTTGTGTATGCTGGAAAGGCAAATAGTTTGTTATGTTTTACAGCACATTTGTATTGTCTCACGTAGAGGCCTCAGATATTTTTTTGTGTCTGTTGTGGAAATAAATTGTATCTTTGCACCCATAGTGGCGCAAATGCTATTGAATTGAATAGATTAGTTATGCAATTGAAATTTACACTCCAACATACAGATACCAACACCAATGCGCGTGCTGGCTTGATAAACACCGACCATGGAACCATTGAAACACCAATCTTTATGCCGGTGGGGACAGTGGCCTCGGTGAAGGCTGTGCATATTCCGGAATTGAAAAATGACATCAAGGCGCAAATTATATTGGGTAATACTTATCATCTATACTTGCGTCCGGGCATAGAGATATTGAAACAAGCGGGAGGACTGCATCGTTTTAATGGTTGGGATCGACCCATACTCACAGATAGTGGTGGCTTTCAAGTGTTCTCTCTTTCTGGTATGCGAAAAATGACAGAGGAAGGGGTTACGTTTCGTTCTCATATTGATGGGAGTAAGCATGTGTTTACTCCCGAGAGTGCAGTGGATATACAGCGTGCTATCGGGGCTGACATTATGATGGCTTTTGATGAATGTACGCCGGGAACTGCTGACTATACTTATGCACGAAAATCAATGGAACGCACACATAGGTGGTTGGAACGTGGTCTGAAACATTTCCACCAAACTCAACCTCTCTATGACTATACGCAAAATTATTTCCCTATCGTACAAGGATGTGTCTATCCGGATTTGCGCAAGGAATCAGCACGTTTTATTGCGGAACAAGACTGTCCGGGAAATGCAATAGGCGGATTGGCTGTGGGTGAACCTACTGAGAAAATGTATGAGATGATAGAAGTGGTAAATGACATTCTCCCACAACAAAAACCACGCTACCTAATGGGGGTGGGCACACCTCAAAATCTCTTGGAAGGAATAGCGCGTGGTGTGGATATGTTTGATTGTGTAATGCCTACACGCAATGGTCGTAATGGTATGCTTTTCACGTCTGAAGGTGTCATGAATATGAAAAATGAGAAATGGAAAAATGACTTTTCTCCGATTGATCCTAATGGTACTTCTTTCGTTGACCACACCTACACGAAAGCTTATCTACGCCACTTGTTTATAGCGAAAGAACTACTTGCTATGCAAATCGCATCCATCCATAATTTGGCATTCTACCTGTGGCTTGTGGGTGAAGCACGCAAACACATCATAGCAGGTGATTTTGCTTCTTGGAAAACAGAAATGATAGAACGCTTAGGACGTCGTTTGTAATGAAACTTTTTACGCGCATAGATTGGTACATCATAAAGAAGTTTCTCGGAACATTCTTTTTCTCTATTGTGCTCATATTGAGCATTGCCATTGTGTTTGACCTGACGGAAAAGTTAGATGATTTCTTTGATTCTAATGCGCCATTGAGAGCAATCGTTTTTGAATACTACCTTAATTTTATACCTTATTATATGAATATGTTTGCGCCATTGTTCATATTCAT
>CALGCU010000272.1 GCA_937886455.1 uncultured Bacteroidales bacterium
CCGGTGTATCAATGCGCACAATTCCCACCTTGGAGAACTCATGCAAACGATTCAAGCCTCTCACATCCTTTCCATATGACCCTGCCTCTCTACGGAAACACTGAGTATATGCACAATTTTTTATCGGGAGTTGCTTTTCATCCAAAATCACATCCCTGTAGATATTCGTAACAGGCACCTCTGCCGTTGGGATTAAATACAAATCATCAGCCGGACAGTGGTACATTTGTCCTTCTTTATCCGGCAGCTGACCAGTACCATAACCAGAGGCAGCATTCACCACTGTAGGTGGCATAATCTCCGTATATCCCGCCTTACGTGCTTCATCCAAGAAGAAGTTAATAAGGGCTCTTTGCAGTTGCGCACCTTTACCTTTATAAACAGGGAAACCGGCACCAGTAATCTTCACACCTAAATCAAAATCGATAAGGTCATACTTCTTAGCCAAATCCCAGTGAGGAAGAGCCTCTTCATCAAGGTGAAGCATATCAACCACTTCCTTTTCCACCACATTATCCTCAGCAGTTTTTCCTTCAGGAACAGAAGCATGAGGAACATTAGGAATTTGGAGCAAGATTTCCGTAATCATTTTTTCGGCTTGTTCCATTTTCTCATTCTCCGACTTCACTGTCTCTTTTAGTTCAGCAGTCTTTTGCTTAGCCACCTTAGCCTCCGCAGTTTTTCCTTCTTTAAAAAGAATGCCTATTTGTTTTGACAACTTATTAAGTTCCGCAGCACAATCATCTTGCATTCTTTGTGCATTCTTTCTTTGCGCATCAAGTGCAATAACTTGTTCAAGCAATGGACGTGCATCAAAGTGCTTTTTAGCCAATGCTGCCACTGCTTCCTCTGTATGTTCAGTGATATATTTTAGCGTAAGCATGATAAAAACAAATTATATCAAATCTGTAATAAAGTGAAAAAACTCCTGCTATTTTACGCATTGTAAAACAACAGGAGATTTATATTTACCTTGGCATAGCCCTTTGGTTATGCTTCAGCTATAGGTCTGATAGAAACAAATGACTTGTTGTCTTTTTTCTTTCTAAATTCTACGATACCATCCACCAAAGCGAAGAGAGTATGGTCTTTACCAATACCGATGTTTTCTCCTTTGTGGTGAACTGTTCCACGTTGGCGAACGATGATGTTACCAGCTTTCGCAAATTGTCCGCCATATATTTTCACGCCTAGTCGCTTACTTTCTGACTCACGACCGTTCTTTGAGCTACCTACACCTTTCTTATGTGCCATTTCTTCTAAATTTTAAGGATTAAGCAACAATTTCTTTAACTAATACTTCTGTGAAATTTTGACGATGACCGTTGCGTTTACGGTATCCTTTACGACGTTTTTTGTGGAATACAATTACTTTTTCTCCACGAACGTGTGACAAAACTTCAGCTACTACTTTTGCTCCTTCTACAACCGGTGAACCAACTTTCACTTCACCTTCATTGTCAACGAGCAATACTTTTTCAAATTCCACCGTTGAGCCTTGTTCTGCTTCTTCCATGCGGTGGATGAACAAACGTTTACCGGCTTCAGCCTTAAACTGTTGTCCCAAGATTTCTACTACTGCGTACATTTATTAATATTTTTTAAAATTACATCGGTCAGGCGGGCTGTACTTTTATTGCACACTACCACTTGGTTGCCTCATCCGAAAAGTGGGTGCAAAGATATGTATTTTTTTTTATGTGACAAAGTTTTCTTTTCTTTTGTTTTCAAAATACAAACATTTTTTTGATGGAGTGGCGACCTTAGAAAAGAAAAAAAAGAGCCACTTCGTTTGAGTGACTCTTTGTGGGCGTTGACGGATTCGAACCGCCGACCCTCTGCTTGTAAGGCAGATGCTCTAAACCAGCTGAGCTAAACGCCCGTTGCTCCTTAAAAGCGAGTGCAAAAGTAATATATTTTCTTTTATCCTGCAAATTTTTCCACTATTTTCTTTCAGAATCTTTTTTATATGTACTAGCAATCAGTTTATTCCAGAGGTCCATACGTCCTATTTTACGCAATGTTTTCTGTATTTTAGGCCGATATTCAGGCTTATACCAAAAGAAGAAATCACGCTGTTGAAGTTTCTCGTCCTTAGTTTTAGCCGTATAAACAGGTTGAAGCGTATAAGGATGTATGCCCGAATAGTATATTTCTGTTGCCAATGTCATGGGGGTAGGTGTAAAGTCTTGCACTTGTTCCAACTTAAAATTCATCTGCTTTGTGAGCACAGCCAGTTCTGCCATATCCTCTTCCGTACACCCCGGATGGGAAGATATAAAATAAGGAATGATTTGTTGCTTCAGTTGGTATTTCTGATTGAGACGGTCAAACACTTGTTTAAACTGTTTAAACATCTCATAGGATGGTTTTCGCATAATGCGGAGCACATTTGGCGAAGTATGTTCAGGAGCCACTTTCAGTCGTCCGGACACGTGGTGAACAATAAGTTCTTTCATGTATTCCTGATGAGAAGCCTCCACAGCCGTATCATTTGTAGGCGCCATGCACAAATCATAACGCACCCCACTACCAATGAAGGTCTTCTTGATTTCCGGCAAAGCATCCACTTTTTTGTAAAGGTCCAGCAAAGGTTGATGATTCGTATTGAGGTTCGGGCATATCTTAGGAGCCAGACACGACGGACGGGCACACTTTGCACACAGTTGAGGGTCTTTTCCGCCCATTTTATACATATTAGCCGATGGTCCACCCAAGTCACTAAGATATCCCTTAAAACCGGGCATTTGCACCACCTGCTTCACTTCTTTCAACACAGACTCCTCACTACGAGAAGCGACATGCTTACCTTGATGAGCCGAAATAGTACAGAAAGCACAACCACCAAAGCATCCTCTATGTAAGCAAACAGAAAACTTAATCATCTCATACGCAGGAATAGTTTTTCCCTTGTATTTCGGATGAGGAAGACGGGTATAAGGCAAATCAAATGCTTCATCTATTTCCTTAGTAGAATAAGGCGTATAAGGCGGATTAACCACCAAATAGCTTTTACCCACCGCTTGACACAAATGGGAGGCACACACTTTATTTGATTCTTCTTCTATGTGTTTAAAGTTAGCAGCAAAGCGTTTTTTATCTTTCAGGCACACCTCGTGTGAAGCCAATTCTATGAGTGAGGATACATTCGGTTTAGTAGATGACACATAAGCCGTTTGTGGCACATCAGTAATTTCTTGTAGCGCCCTACCCGCTTGCATCTGGCGAACAATTTCCTTAATAGCCTTTTCACCCATACCATACACCAACAGGTCGGCTTTACTATCAATCAAAATACTCGGCATAAGAGAATCTGACCAATAATCATAATGTGTAAAGCGACGCAACGATGCCTCAATCCCCCCAATCACCAATGGCACATCCGGGTAAAGTTGTTTAATGATTTTAGAATAGGTAATAGTGCAATAATCCGGACGCATACCCATCTTAGCATCTGGGGTATATGCATCATCAGAGCGCAGACGCTTATTAGCAGTATAGTGATTAACCATTGAGTCCATACAACCCGCCGAAATGGCAAAAAAGAGACGCGGACGTCCCATTTTCTTAAAGTCGCGCAAATCATCCCTCCAGTTAGGTTGTGGTACAATTGCCACACGAAGCCCCATAGCTTCCAATGTACGACCAATGACAGCTGCTCCAAAAGAAGGATGATCCACATAAGCGTCACCCGAAAACAGCACCACATCTACTCCATCCCATCCACGGAGTTCCAGTTCTTTTTTTGTAGTAGGTAAAAAGTCTGTCAACTGATATTGTTTCACATTGTCCATACACAGTACTTTTACAAGTTGTTTATTAACTCTTTAAAGTTGGCAGCCTCCATCAATGCCTTTTGTTTGAACTCATCAGCTTTCTGAGAATTAGGATAAAGCGGGCGATGGGATAGTTTACGTTGGATTTGCTCAGCCTGTCCCACCAACTCACACACAGAAGCATCCATATAAGTATTACAGAACTTTTTCCAAATGTATTGCACTACCTGTGCAGAAGGATGTGTCATATCCTCAGCATAAAAACGATAGTCACGCAACTCATCCAACACAATCTCATAAGCAGGAAAATAAGTCACATTCACAAATTTTTCACAAAGTTCCTCCACCGCCATCAACAATGTAGCCTTGCTCAGTTGATTCTCATGCAGTCCGTCCTTCAAGTGGCGAATAGGACTTACAGTGAAAATGATTTTCAACGATGGTTGCAGGGCAAGCAGTCGTTGAATCAAGATGGTGTATTGCTGTACAATTTCCTCCACAGTCATCCTACGGCGTACAAATTGCTGAGACGGCAGTTTATGACAATTCGCCACCACCTGTCCATTACGTTCATACACCCATGCCGTACCAAAAGTAAGAAGAAGTCGATTAGTTTTCTTCAAGTGAGTATGCATAGTCTGCAATGTTCCATTCACCAAACGAAGTGTTTCCTCTGCCGATGAACAAGAAAAACTACCATGATGAGCAGGACTATGCCACAAGCCATCCGAACACACCAAGTCACTTTCCTGATAAGGCGTTCCGTCAAGCACACGTTGCAGCGCAAGTGCAATACTCGCCGGATTAAACAAAATCCCCCACGGATTGACCTCAATATGGAAGAAAGCATTCTGCATACACTGTCCGATGTTGTCAGAAAAACAAGAACCCATAGACATCATCACATCCGAATAAGAAACGGAGAATGGCGCAGGCGGTATGTAAACAGGAGTAGTGAGTTGCATAATGACAGTTTATTCATAACGCATCACCTTAGCCGGTGATATGTGAGTAATCATGTGTGAAGGTCCGATGAGCACTAAGATAGAAATCAAGACCGTACCTATGTTGAGCAATGCCCAATAGCCCCATGTGAAAGCAATGGGTACAAAATGAACATAATAAGCATTAGAATCCAACGGAATGATGTGGAAATAGTATTGCAACGTACACAGCAGTAATCCCAATAAGTTTCCCCAGAATACCCCTTTCAATATAAGGAATCCGGCCTGCCATAAAAAAACTTTCCTGACCAATGCATTATCACCCCCCATAGCCTTAAGAGTACCAATAAGATTTACCTTTTCAAGAATAAGAATAAGGAGTCCGGCAATCATATTAAATCCGGCAACAGCCAACATCAAGAAGATAATCACCCAGACATTCATATCCAAGAGGCGCAACCATGCAAACAACTGCGGATTAAGATCTTCAATAGTCTGCGTATAATAGGCATTTCCATCCTCATCAAAGCGATTGGCTGTAGCATAATACACACCCTCTGCCACTTCGTCCAAGCGAGACATATCAGCTATTTTCACCTCCACCCCACTAAATTGATTATCACGCCACTGATTGAGTTGTTGAATTTGACGTGCATCACCCACCATCATTAGTTTATCATATTCCGAGAAATGCGTGTTATAGATTCCCGTTACTCGCAACTTACGAGCCCGCACATTATCCTGTACGAAATACGCAAATATAGGGTCATTCACCTTTAAGCGAAGAGCATTAGCAATAGTACGTGAAACGAGGACATCCTTACTCACGAGAGAATCAGTTATAACAGGGAGCGTACCTTCTTCCAAATGTTGCTGAAAGAAGTCCCAATCAAAGTCAGGCGTTACCCCTTTAAGCACCACCCCCTCAAACGACTCATTCGTTTTAAGCATACACGGCTTAGTAGCAAACCGTTGCAAATCAAGCACTCCCTCCTGAGAACGCACATTAGCCATCAAAACCGAATCCACCACAATCGGTTGCATTTCATAAGTATTGTTATTATCAAAATTGACCACTTGTATATGCCCGCCAAATCCAATTACCTTACGACTAATCTCATGCTTAAAACCAATCACCACACCAATAGTAATCAGCATCACAGCCACACCAATAATGATTCCCGCCACCGCCACTTTCACAGCAGGACGAGACACCAGTTCTTGATTTCTTTGATTAAAATAAATTCGACGAGCTATAAAAAAGTCAACACGCATGCTAATGTTTCATTCTTATACTTACAAATGCAAATATCGGAATTTTTATTGAGGTAAGAATTATCCTGCAGTAATATTTTTCAAAATATCAAAGAGCGCTTCATCTGTCGACACAAAGATACAACACCAACAAAGCGCACTGTTACATCCCGTTACATTTTGGGCTTTTCGTTACAATAAATTACATTACGTCATGATATTTCCGGATCATAATCATATTATGAGAGCTTAAAAAGCCGCTACAACACACGGAAAGTACAGTATTTACCGCCCTATCACCGACATTTGGAGTATCGAAGACACTTATTTGCAACAAAAATCAGAAAAACTATGGATTTCTTGCATGAATGATAATTTTATTTGTACTTTTGCACAATCGTAACCGCCGTTACGGTAATGAGTATTACGATAAAACTTATAGATATGAGAT
>CALGCU010000273.1 GCA_937886455.1 uncultured Bacteroidales bacterium
ATGCAAGGTGAAACACAAACCAGCATCATTGCCGGAGCCAACAACACCAATGAAGCGCGTAGTGGAAAAGGTAGAAGTAACTTCAGCGCAGGAAGCGGAATCACATCCACCGAAAACTTCGGATTTAATACCAACGCAGAACTCAAAAATGGTGTGCTCATAGGGGGAGATTTATCTTTCAATCATGCTGACAATAACACACTCTCTGAGAGCCGCAAAGAAAGCTACATGACAGATGGAAATAATTTTACCAACTATGACAACCAAACCAAGCTGGCACAAAACTATGATGTTAATGCACGCTTGGAAACTGAAATACAGATTAACCCCAACAACAAGATTATCATTCGACCAGAAATATCCTACCGCCACAACACCACCCTACACCAAAACAACTACACCTATCTGAGCAATGCCGACACTGTGAGTTGGGGAAACGTACAACGTAGCACAATCGGACACACCATAGGAGCCGGTACACGTGTCACCTATAATCATAAGTTCAACAAACCTGGCAGAACATTCACCCTGAGGGCAAAATTCAATTTCTCTGACACACAATCCAATGGCCTGAATACATCCTCCAAAAACACAGACAATACAAACACATCCACATACATTGACCAACAAACTCACACAGACGCACAAAGCATATCTTATGACCTGCGCCTTTCCTATGTAGAGCCACTCTACAAAAATCAACATTTCCTTGAAATCAGTGCCACACTACAAAACAATATACGCAACTCCGAAAAACAACAGTACAGCAAAGACACTGATGGCCAATACACCCTGCTTGACTCTACCTATAGCAACACCTACAATAACCTGTTTTTTAGTGAAATACTGGAAGTAAACTATCTATTCAAAAAAGACAAGTACAACCTCACACTTGGAGCAAGAGCCAATCCTTCGCAAACGATTAGTCACTATCTCTACGCTGATGGGCTTCTTCGCAACATCACTAACAATGTATGGAACTTTGCGCCCACAGCAAAACTACGCTATAAGTTCGACAAAAAGGAATTTGTACGCATTGACTACAGAGGAAACACTTCACAACCTTCCATAGAACAAATGGAACCCTCTAAAAACAATGCTGACATCATGAACGAAGTGGTAGGAAATCCCACACTAAAACCGGCTTTCCGACAAAACATTCGTGTAATGTATACTAAGTTCTACACGGAAACATTTGCCTCATTAGCCACCGGAGTCTTTGGTAGTATCACACAAGATGCCTTGGTGAGCAATAGTATTTACGACGAAACAGGTAAACAATACATCCAGACTGTAAACGCGCAAGACCTACCCATCAACATCATGGGCGATGTGATGTACAACACACCTTTTGCTAAAAAGCGTTTTAACTTTAACACGCGCACTGCACTCTCTTACAACCGCCGTGTGGGCTACACTTCAAGGGGAATTGCATTGGAGGATATTGATGTTGAACATCTACGCTTGGGCGACTTGAGCCTCACTCACAATATGCGCGCGGAAGAAAATCTCACACTTAGTTTCACACACGACATAATAGACATTGGAGCACGAGCCAACATTATTTATTCGTACACCCACAACACATTGGGGGAGCAAAAGCCATCACATGTGTTTGATTGGACCACTACAGGCTATTTCACACTACGTCTGCCCTACCAATGGACCATCAGTAGCGATATTGGCTACACAGCACGCTATGGCTATAACGTGGGTGATGCAAATGAATTGATGTGGAATGCTTCTATTGACAAAACACTCTTTAAAAACCAAGCTACACTGTCTCTGAAAGCCTACGATATGCTCAATCAACGAAAAAATATACGAGAAGTCATTGGGGATAACTACATTAAATACGAAAAATATAATACAATACCCCCCTACATCCCACTCTCGTTCAACTATCGCCTCAACAAGATGGGCGACCTTAAGTTAAACAAAAAAGCTCAACGCTACATCAATCAACCTTCCTTCCCACCACAAGGAGGCATCATGCCACCTCCACCTGCAATGTAAATATTCAAACTATAACCTCCACTCCTTCAGTAGAAACATCCCTACTTTCACCATGTCTTCAATAACAGCACCTGCTATCTGGCTTTTTCTGTAAACTACAATCGATGAATAGTATCTTGGCAGAAAACTCTAAGAAACTTGCCTTTTCATGAAAAATTGACTACCTTAGCCACCTAAAGGGGAAATGGTATGGAATTTGCCCCCCTAACAAAGAAAATAAAAATTGATATAAATTCATTCATTGATTATTGATAGTAGTATGAATAACAATTTCTGTGTTATCATGGCCGGAGGTGTTGGTAGTAGATTCTGGCCATTCAGCAGGACGGAATGTCCGAAACAATTCTTGGATTTCTTTGGAACAGGACGTACACTCTTGCAAATGACATTTGACAGATTTCGCACCATTGTACCACCGGAAAATGTTCTGGTTGTGACAAATGTTATGTACAAAGAATTGGTGTTACAGCAATTACCGGAAATCAAAGAACAACAAGTGCTCCTTGAACCGAACAGACGTAACACCGCACCATGTATTGCCTATGCAACAAATCGCATAAAAGCTATCAATAAGGAAGCCAATATTGTAGTGGCTGCATCTGACCACCTCATCTTGAATGAAAATGAGTTTGTAAAAACTATCAAGACAGGTATTGACTTCGTGAGCCAAAACAACTGTCTGCTCACACTGGGTATGAAGCCTACAAGGCCAGAAACTGGATATGGATACATCCAAATGGCTGACGGAAACAACGCCTTGAGAAAAGTAAAAGCATTCACCGAAAAACCAAACTTGGAGATGGCAAAAGTGTTTGTGGAAAGTGGAGAGTTTATGTGGAACTCAGGCATGTTCATCTGGAACCTAAAAGCTATTGATGAGGCTTTCCATCTACACCTTCCGGAAATGGCAGCAAAGTTTGACCAAGGTGAAGGATTATTCAACACTCCAAAAGAAAACGACTTTATTGAGGCAATGTTCCCTTCTTGCCAAAACATTTCCATTGACTACGGAATCATGGAAAAAGCAACAAATGTATATGTGCTTTGTGCTGACTTTGGATGGTCAGACTTGGGCAACTGGGGTTCGCTCTATGACTTGTCAGAAAAAGATGAGAACGGTAATGTTACACTCAAATGTGATAGCGCTTTCTATGATAGCAAAGACAATGTAGTGGCTATAGCGGGTGATAAACTGGCTGTGGTGAGTGATTTGGAGGGATATATTGTAGCTGAGTCTGACAATGTTTTGTTAATATGTAAACGTGAAAACGAACAGGCTATCCGACAATATGTCAATGATATTCAAGTGAAGTTTGATGGTAAATATAATTAAGCATGTCAGTACTATTCCCCAAAACGAATAAACCCAGAGAATGGGACTACAGACCCATCTATTACGATCCAGAACAAGTGGAACGGAGAGAAAGGTTGCAGCAACTACAAAAGGAAAGAAACGAAAAAAATGAACAAATCACTTCCGGACGGGGACATGGATTAAGACGTGGAGCCTTCAGAGAAGCTGCTGAACGAAACAGAACACCAAGAATGGCAGCCGCAAGACGTACAAAGATTAGATTCTGGTTGCTAGTGCTCATAGTGCTGTTGCTCCTGTTTTTTTATGTATTCTAAAAATGGCTGATATTATACATTTACTCCCGGATGCTGTGGCTAATCAGATAGCTGCAGGAGAAGTAATACAAAGACCGGCTTCTGTCTTAAAAGAACTGGTGGAAAATGCTATTGACGCAGGGGCAACTTCTATCAAAATAGAAATTAAAGATGCGGGAAAAACCCTTATCAGAGTGGCTGATAATGGCAAAGGAATGACCCTGAACGACATACAGAATAAATGGCTATTTGTAGGTTATTCTGCCAAAAGTGATGGCACAGAAGATTCTTCATACCGCAGTAAGTTTAAACGTCACTATGCCGGAGCTAAAGGTATTGGTCGTATGTCATGTGATAGGTTGGCACGTTGTCTTACATTAACCACTCGAAGTTTAGAGACTAATAATACAGAGGTTTTATACATAGATTGGAATATTTTCGAGCAAGATAAAAAACAAGAATTTGATACGATTAATATCCCTCATGAAACTTTAGATGATATCCCTCAGTTTCCTAATAATCATCCAATAGGAACCATTTTGGAATTTAGAGGATTGCATAATATTTGGGGTAAAAAAGAAATTCTTGCTATAAG
>CALGCU010000274.1 GCA_937886455.1 uncultured Bacteroidales bacterium
CTTCTAAGGCTGGTTTAATGAATGCTGCTCCTGCTGCTCCTGCTGCTGCTCCTGCTGAACCTGAAGAGGAAGAGGAAGAGACTATATTTATAATAGTGGAAGAGATGCCTGAATTCCCCGGTGGTGTGGATGAGTTGTTCAAGTTCTTGAGTAAGAATATTCGTTATCCGGCTATTGCTCAGGAGAGTGGTATTCAGGGTCGTGTAATTTGCCAGTTTACTGTGAATCGTGACGGTTCTATAGTTGATGTTCGTGCGGTTCGTAGTTCAGGTGATGCAAGTTTGGACAAGGAGGCTATTCGTGTGATTCAGTCTATGCCTAAATGGAAACCCGGTAAGCAACGTGGTAAGACTGTGCGTGTGAACTATACCGTTCCTGTTACGTTCCGTTTGCAATAATGTTTAGTTTTTAGATATTGAGACCGCTGCATGTTTGTGTGGCGGTTTCTTTTTTAATTGTTAGTAATATGAATTGTTAGTAATATGTTTAGGTGTTTTATTATTTTATTGTCTTTGTTGTGTTGTGTGTCTTGTGGTGTTTCAGTTGATGAGTGTCCTCAAGAGTTTGTGTGGGGTGATGATGTGTCTGATTCTTTTGATGTGACTCGTTTAGGTCGTATTGATTCTGTTTTTCAGGGTTTGGTGGATGATGGTCTTTTGCCTAATGTTGTGACTTTTGTTGCGCATCGTGGTCGTGTGGTGCATCATGCTGCTTATGGTTGGCGTGATAAGGAGGCGGGTGTGTTGTGTGAGAAGGATGATATATTTCGGCTTGCTTCTCAGACTAAGGCCGTTGCTGTTGTTGGTTTGATGATGTTGTGGGAGGAGGGTCGTTTTCAGTTGGATGATCCGATTAAGCGTTATTTGCCTTATTTTGATAGTCCTCGTGTATTGGTTAGGTATGATAGTGTGAGTGGTGTGTGTGAGACTCGTCCCGCTGATAAAGATATTACTATTCGTCATTTGTTGACTCATACTTCGGGTATATCTTATGGTGGTGTGCATGGTGAGATAGCGCGTCGTGAAGGTGTTCCGACATTGAATAGTTTGGATAGTGTCAGTTTGGCAGATATGGTAGAGGGTATATCTCGTTTGCCTTTGGCTCATGACCCCGGAGTTGCATTCACTTATAGTATGAATACGGATGTTTTGGGTCGTTTGATTGAGGTGTTGTCTGGTCAGTCGGTGGATGTTTATCTTCGTGAGCGTATTTTTGAGCCATTGGGTATGGTGGATACTTACTTTTATTTGCCTCCAGAGAAGGTGTCTCGTTTGGTTAAGTTGTACACATACGATGTGGAGAAGGGTGGGTTGTTGCTTTCGGATCATCCGATTTATCAGTCTTATCCTTATGCCGGTGCCAAGACTTTACATTGTACGGGTGCCGGTTTGTGTGGTAGTGTTGAGGATTATGCACGTTTTTGTCAGATGGTGTTGAATGATGGTGTGTTTAATGGTCATCGTATATTGGGTAGAAAGACTCTTGAGTTGATGCAGCGTAATGCAGTGGGTGATTTGCGTGGTGAGATTGGTTTTGGTTTGGCCTGGGACGTGTTTCGTCCTGAGTATCTTTATCGCACGGTTGCTTCTGAGGGTTCGATGCGTTGGGGAGGTATGTTTACTACTGATTACTTGATGGATCCTCAGGAGGATTTGTTGATATTATTTTATACCAATGTTTATCCTTCAGTGTCCGGTATTCGTCCTAAGGAGCTTATGCATAATTTGGTGTATCAGGCTTTGCTTTGATTTTTCTTTTTTCTTTATTGGCTTCGTGTAAAACTTTATATGTATATAAAAGTGAGTCTCAACCGCTGTATTTATGCGGTTGAGATTTCTTTTTTCTATTCCAAGCTCTACATTTGATATTGTTTCTGCTGTCCGGATAATGGTGTAAAAGTGAAGCTGCGCCGGAGGATGCTTGTTGCATTCACTTTAGGACGGGCAGAGCCTACAGGGCGTGTCGGGGATGTTGCTCCTTATTTCCGACTTTCAGTTGCCTATCCGTAACCTTTCGCTTACTCGTAATTTTAGATAAATAGCTTGGGCTCTGACTGCGGACACGGCACGCCGTTTACATAAATTGCTCACGTTCGGCATAATTCAAGCAA
>CALGCU010000275.1 GCA_937886455.1 uncultured Bacteroidales bacterium
AGTGTTTGAATTGTTACGGAATCTCCCAAAACAGCTTGCGCCGGAGATATTTCCAATTTGGTATATACATCTATACCATCTCTTTGGAAGTATTGAGACGGTTTTACATGGATTACAATATACAAATCTCCAGCAACGCCACCGTTAATGCCAGCATCACCTTCGTGCGAGAGTCTCATTTTTGAACCATTATCAACACCTGCAGGAATTTTTATTTCTTTAAGCTCATCACAACCCAAAGTCAGATATGCTCCTATATATTTTACACTGTTCGGAATCGTGAGGGAAGGCAAAGAATAGCAATTTTCAAAAACACAATCACCCAAAACGACAAGATTTTCAGAAAGAACAACAGATTTGAGCTTCGTACAAAACTTAAAAGCCTCATTTGCAATGGTTAACACACTATTAGGTATGACCACCGAATCAAGGTTTGTGCAATTCCAAAAAGCAAAATCACCAATAGCTACTACAGTTTCCGGGATAGTAACAGAAGTAAGTGAATGACAAGAATGAATGGCATTATCTCCTATACGTGTAACCTTATGCATACCACCACCATATGGGACGTATGCAGGAATAACCAATTTGCCCGAATAACCGACCGTATCAAAACACTGATCCGTCACCTCCACCTGACCATCCTTGATAAAAGTATAACCAAGACCATCAACAAAGAAATTTGAAGCCTTCAATACACTCATTTCCAAAACAATACAGAACAGTACAAGTATTCTCCTCATGGTTGTATGTATTAGTTATTGTTGCGTCAATATAAACATCCAAATAATCAACGCAATATTATATATTTTTTTCAGGCCATACAAGTTAAATAAACATAAAAAAACTCCGGAGCTTACTCCCTTCACTTTGCACGAAGCAATTATCAGGTGCTTAATCAATAATTTCTAATGCATTTTCTCCTATGAGAATTTTAGGTATTTCTCATGAAAGGCATTGTAGAGAATGGTGAAGGCTTTGGCACATAGGACAGTTAATATAACACAGAAGAAAAGCACTAACACTGCTTGCCATATTAATGGTCTGTTCCAATGGGTTAACACCTCCATAATGATGACATGATGAACCAAGAAAATCATGTAAGATAGTGCTGCTCCTTGCGTTACAACAGGCGTCCCATCAAACCATGTGCCGACTCTAAGCAAAACAATAAAGAATGGTACCACAATAAAAAGATCAGCGAGAGAAAACCCCAAATCTTTGATGATTGGAATGGGAACAAGAAACATAATGAGGGACAAAACAGCACAACTTATGATTGTCCATTTGTTTTGGATAACATCAATGTATTTGGCAAGGACAAGTCCTATTGTGAAGTATAGGCAAGATACCACAACATTGTGTGTCGGATCATAACCAAGTATGGGAAAATTTAAATATTTAGTTGCTACAATTAATGCTATCAAGGTGAGAAACGGCACTTTATTCACTGCATAACGTAGCAACGGGAATAGAAGATACATATAAATAATGGCTCCCAAGAACCATTCTCCGCATATATAAAAATTGCTACAAGCATGAAGGTAAAAACCATCCATTCCGATTAGTGTCAGCAAAAAACGAGCTACAGGAATACCTTTAAACCAATAACCGTTGATGATGGTTTGAAAAATAAATAAGACGATATAGGTAAAATAAAACTGAGGGAAAATGGAGAGCCATCTTTTTTTCCAAAATTTCACAACATTCAGTTGACCGTCAGAGTACTTGTAATACAAACAGAAACCGGAAACAATCAGGAACATATGCGAAAAAGTGACTCCATAGTCATTATTGGCAAAGGTTAGCATGTATGGCTGTAAAGCAGGTGCATGACAAACATAATGATAAATTACAATTCCCATAATAGAGAATATGCGAATGAAATCAATGCCTTGTATTTTTTGCGCTTTATTCATATAACATTTTATTTTTTAGTATTTAATGTGGGTTGGATAAATCATAATGGTTTATAAATTTGGCGATTAGCAAAAAATGTTGTATTTTTATAATACGCAACAAAAAAAGAATAGCCAACAATAATCGCTATACTCACCGAGGACAAAGTTACGTAATTATTCTGTATGGCAGATGAATTTGGCAAGTTTTTTTTGACAGCTTTATAGTAACATATACAATAATGCATAAAGTGAAACATTCCTATCCTCGGAATTTCAACCTCGCCCTGCAACACCCTCACCCTCACTCCCCGACACCTCATCACCCCCCACCTCGCTTGCGAGCGTACTACAGCGCAGCGTACTACAGGCGAAGCCGTCCTACAGTGAGTGCTACGAACGTACTACAGCTCACTCCGTGAGCGTACTATTACAAATCCGTCCTATCCCCAAAAATCCCTAACTTTGTATATTTTTACCTACAGGACACGTAGGATACACGTAGGATACA
>CALGCU010000276.1 GCA_937886455.1 uncultured Bacteroidales bacterium
AACCGCTCTTTCAAGAATGAAAATCTTGCGTCCTAACCGATAGACGAATGGGCCATCACCTTCTCGAGAAACTTGTTCTGTTCATCGGAAATGCGGGTGCAAAGATAGGACGTTTTTTTGAATTAGCAAAATAATTCTGTCTTTTTTTTCAAAAAAATCACTTATTTTCACTCACAGGGCTTATTTTCTTTGTTTATCCCTCTGATTTCATGTACTTTTGTGCTTAGTAAAGTATTTTTAGTCATGTATATCACTTGTCAAGCCATCGTGCTTCATCTCACACCTCACACAGACAAGACCACCCTTTTGCACCTGTATAGTCGTGAACACGGAAGGGTGTGCGTTGCTGTAAGTGGCATACATGGAAAGAAATCCAACGTACGGAGTGCGTTGTTTGCCCCATTAACTCCTTTGCATGTCACTCTCCAAGAGAAAAATGGTCATCTGCGCTTACACGAAGCTAACATATCAGCCCCCTATGCTTCCATTGCCACAGTACACAACAAGCGGAGCGTTGCTTTTTTTATTGCCGAACTACTCATGCATAGTTTACAGGAGCAGGATGCAGATGAAGATTTGTTCAATTTCTTAAGCCATTCCATACAACAATTAGAAACAGAAGATTTCTCGCCCGATTTCCATCTCCACCTGATGATGCAACTAACCCATTATCTTGGCTTCTTTCCAAACATAGAAAATGAAGGGGACTTTTTTGACTTAAACGACGGCATACGGCGCACACTACGCCCTAACCATCCGCATTATCTTTCTCCGTCTGCCGCCATCCCATTTTTTGCTCTTTGCGAATCACACAAAGAAACTCTACACATCACACGGTCACAACGTCAAGAACTTATGGAGAATCTGCTACATTACTACCAACTACACCTCCCCTATTTCGGGAAAATGCGTTCTGTGGCTATCCTGCAAGAACTTTTTGACTAAGCAACAACTTACCGACGTTGCGCTTCTTTCTTCAAGAATTGTTGGCGCTGTTTCTTTTTGGAGGGCTTTTCATATCGTGGAGAAATATCCAGCAACTCTTCCGATTGAGGCTTCTTGTCTTCCACGAGGACGGTGTCACCCAGACGCCTGCACAACACCTCATCATACAAAGCGTGCGTGTCTGCCAAATAGGTCTGAACATGGAGTGTATCTTTGGTCACACGTAACACAGAATACATTCTATGTCCACACGCCACACGGTCAAAGCCTGCATCACAATTTGCCAAATAATGTTTTTCCGATGAATTACACACCATATATATAGGAGTAACCGGCAAGCCTTTTTTCTTATCCAAACGACGTGCATACACATGGTCATGTCCGTTCAACACAAGATGTATGTCTTGTTTACGCACGAAGGGTTGGAACACTTGCCGTGTGATGGAGAAATGACGTCCAAGACTCGCCGGATAAAACGGATGGTGCATCATGAGCACTTTCCACTTTCCGTCTTTATTCATCCATCCTTCTTGAAGCATGGTTTGTTTTTGCATGAAAAGATCACGAATGTGGAATGAAACATCCGAATTGAGCGATGTCCAACTCACATCATCCCATTCATAATGTGCATTGCCACAACTCCCCCTCATCACACTCTCGCCAAAGGTGGCCACATAGCGTTGGTCTAAGGTGCGCCTCCATCCTTTTATATGTTCATGGTTACCGGGACATGCCACAATCGGAATCCTGCCTGCGATTGGACTCACTGAGGCAAACCACACATTCCAGTAATCATCTGTAGGGCGTTCTATCACATCGCCCGTAAAGGCACACACATCCACATCCGGATAGCGATTTATCAGCTCTTGAAGCATAGCAGAAAAAGGCCGAGAGGATTCATCCTGCAAATCACCAAAGACGAGCATAGTCAATTTCTTGTCATTATTCACACAAAAAGAATAATAAGGCGAACACACCGAATCATTATGCACACGATAGGAATACCTTCCTTCCACCACCGGAAAATCCGTTTGATAATACATTTGTTGTCCGCTTCGGCTCCACACTTTGCGTTTCTTCGCCAGATAAAACACAGTATCGTTCACCACATAGTCAACCACCTCCACACTTGCCTCACACGCCACAGTGCCACAACGCCACGACACACGCCTCCACGCCTGAGAATGAGAGGGCGACATGGTCAACATCACTCGGTCAGGCACATCAGGCACTTCGTAAGCCGCTTCGGGCGGATTGCCAAACCACACCTTCCACCTCATCACACACACCGTCGACAATGCACCTACCAGCAGCAACACACACACTGCCGTCAAGATTTGTTTCTTTTTCATTCTGTTATACATACCGCAAATATACTCATATTTTTTAATTGACCAACCTCACATTCCCACCCTTAGATTATATCTTTAGTAAAACAAAGATTATTCGTACCTTTGCAAAGTAATATAACCAACGACTATACACACATTTATGAACATACTATTATTAGGTAGCGGTGGACGTGAACACGCCATTGCGTGGAAACTGAAACAGAGTTATCGATTAGACCAATTATTTTTAGCACCGGGGAATGCCGGAACTGCTACGCTCGGCACCAATCTCAACATCAAGGCAACCGACTTTGAAGGCATCAAAGCCGCTGTAATGGAACACCACATCGACATGGTGGTAGTAGGTCCGGAAGAACCGCTCGTGAGAGGAATAGCCGACTTCTTCCGCCAAGATGAGTACCTAACCCATATCCCCGTCATTGGTCCCGACAAGCAAGGGGCACAATTAGAAGGAAGCAAAGACTTCTCAAAACGCTTCATGCAACGTCACAACATTCCCACAGCACGCTACAAGAGCGTCACCGCTGACACCATCAACGATGGCACCGAGTTTATGAAACAACTCAACCCTCCCTATGTACTGAAAGCTGACGGACTGGCTGCCGGCAAGGGCGTTCTCATCATCCCCGACTACGCAGAGGCCTGCCAAGAACTCAACAATATGTTAAGTGGAAAATTCGGTGCAGCCGGCAACACGGTAGTTATTGAAGAATTTCTCAGCGGAATAGAATGTTCCGTATTTGTTCTCACTGATGGCGAACACTACCAGATTCTCCCCGAAGCAAAAGACTATAAGCGCATTGGCGAAGGCGACACCGGGCTCAACACCGGAGGCATGGGCGCTGTATCCCCCGTTAGTTTTGTCACACCCGAATTCATGCAAAAAGTGGAACAACGCATCATTCTCCCCACCATAGAAGGACTGCGCAGCGAAGGCATCACCTACAAAGGCTTTATCTTCTTTGGGCTAATCAATGTACAAGGCGACCCATACGTCATAGAATACAACGCACGAATGGGCGACCCTGAAACAGAAGTCGTGATGTTACGCCTCAAGTCCGACCTTGTAGATCTCTTCGAAGGGGTGGCACAAGGCAACTTAGAACGAAAGCAAGTGGAAGTTGACCCACGAAGCGCCGTCACAGTCATGCTCGTTTCCGGAGGTTATCCCGGTGACTATGAAAAAGGCAAACAAATCACCGGCTTAGAACAAGTCAGCGACAGTGTGGTGTTTCATGCCGGCACAGCTATGCACAACCAACACCTCGTCACCGCCGGAGGACGCGTCATAGCCGTTAGTTCCTACGGAACCAACAAAGAAGAAGCACTTACCACAAGTTTTGCCAACGCACAAAAAATAAACTTTGAAGGTAAATACTTCAGAAAAGACATCGGATTTGACCTATAAACCTCCTCACACACAAACAAACCAACATGGCAACAATACTCATCATTGACGACGAACGAAGCATACGCAACACTCTGAAAGACATTCTGGAGTTTGAACAATACAAAGTAGAAGTCGCAGAAGACGGCAAGCAAGGCCTTGACATGGCTAAGGCAGGAAACTTCGACCTCATATTCTCCGACATCAAAATGCCCGAAATGGATGGA
This sequence comes from uncultured Bacteroidales bacterium, assembly GCA_937886455.1. Taxonomy (GTDB): domain Bacteria; phylum Bacteroidota; class Bacteroidia; order Bacteroidales; family Paludibacteraceae; genus Gallipaludibacter. The sequence goes on from CALGCU010000276.1 coordinate 3,912, forward strand.
ATGGAACTCCTGCAAGCACTCACCACCGAAGGCATTGAAACTCCCATTGTCATGATTTCCGGACATGGCAACATTGAAACAGCGGTAGAAGCCATCAAACTGGGGGCGTTTGACTTCATTGAAAAACCCATTGACCTAAACCGCCTATTGGTCACAGTCAAAAACGCATTAGACAAAAAACAACTCATCTCCACCACCAAAACACTCAGACGTAAAATAGATAGCAAATATCAAATGGTAGGTGAGTCGGCACCCATTCAACACCTGCGCAGCATGATTGAGCGCATTGCACCAACAGACGCACGCGTACTCATAACAGGTGAAAACGGAACCGGAAAAGAAGTGGTGGCACGACAAATCTACACATACAGCCAACGCGCCAACGCACCATTCGTAGAGGTCAACTGTGCTGCCATCCCTTCCGAACTCATTGAAAGCGAACTTTTCGGACACGAAAAAGGCGCCTTCACCTCAGCCATCAAACAACGCATCGGCAAGTTTGAAGAAGCAGATGGAGGCACACTATTCCTCGATGAAATTGGCGACATGAGCCTCTCCGCACAAACTAAAGTGCTCAGAGCCCTACAAGAAAACGAAATCTCACGCGTGGGAAGCGACAAAAACATCCATGTCAACGTCAGAGTCATTGCAGCCACCAACAAAGACCTGCAAAAAGAAATAGCAGAAGGACGTTTCCGTGAAGACCTATTCCACCGACTCAACGTAATCCCACTACACGTACCCGCACTCAACGATCGTCGCGAAGACATACCCCTTTTGATAAAACACTTCTGCCAAGTTATATGTAATGAACAAGGAAGAGCACTCAAAACATTCAATGAAGAAGCCATCCAAGCACTGCAAACACAAAACTGGACAGGAAACATCAGAGAACTACGCAACGTCGTAGAACGCCTCATCATACTTGGAGGCGACACCATCACTAAAGAAGACATAGTATTATACGGCGGATTACGCTAATCACACACACCACCACTACACACATGAAAACAGCATTTATCACAGGAGCCACAGAAGGTATCGGATACGAACTATGCCAACTCTTTGCACGAGATGGCTACAGACTCATCATTGTAGCACGCAACGAAGCCAAACTTGCACACATGACACAACAATGGAAACAACAAGGCATCGAAGCACACTATTACGCCAACAACCTATCCGACCTAAGCCAAGCACAAATGATATATGCCGACCTCCAACAACGAGGAATCACACCCGACTGTGTAGTAAACAACGCAGGATTCGGCACCAGCGGACACTTCACCGAACTCGATTGGGAACAAGAACTACGCATGATGCAACTCAACATCATCACACTCGCCTACTTCACCAAACAATTCGCACACGACATGAAACAACGCGGACACGGACGAATCATGAACGTAGCCAGCACAGCATCCTTCCTGCCAGTGCCCTACATGGCAGCCTACGGAGGAACCAAAGCCTTCGTGCGCAGCCTCTCAGAAGCACTCGCTTTTGAACTCAAGGACACAGGAGTAACCATCACATGCCTATGTCCCGGAGTCACAGAAAGCAAATTCCACCAAACCGCCAACACCGTCAACACACTACAA
>CALGCU010000277.1 GCA_937886455.1 uncultured Bacteroidales bacterium
GCTCTTTTATTGCACCTAAATATGCAAAGTATGTCCATTGTATAGCTTCTTTTGCATTCGAAGCAGGAACTGATATATCAAATCCATAGCTTGCAGCCATTTCTTTTAATTCATTTAATGCTTTAATTTGTTCCGCAATTTCTTCTTTTAATTGAATTTTAGCCATTTCAAATTTACGAAGAATAACATCCTTACCAGTTTCGTTGTCATTAGGTTTTCCTGCTTCAGCACGTTTCAACATTGCATCCCAATCTTCTTGCGTTTCAGTAATATAGCAAGATATTACTTCTACGAAGTCTTCACGTCCTTCCATTCCGGCATATGAAGTTACAAATCCCAATCCATTAGCCTCCGCAAGAGGTCGATTTTGCCAACCTGTAGGACTATATTTACCTGCTGATATAGCATCAAATTCCTTAGGATAAGACTTTGTTTGGTGCAAGATGTGTGCAAACTCATGGTGCATTGTGTGGAAGAAGAACTCATTCAGGTGAGCCACATTAGTAGGTTGCATTGAGTTAGCCTTATACAAAGTAACTTTAATACCACCTTCTGCAGTACCCAATGTTTCAGTTCCTTGTTCAGGGTTGTAAGCCGGAGAACCCACAATGTAAAGAATACGTGGTCCATATTTCTTCAAGAAGTCAGGAGCCACAACCTCTTTATACACATCAAACCACAAATATTTGGTAAGAACAGCCAATTGTACAGACTTTTCAAATTTTGCCGGTACTAAGTTATAAGACAAGTTAGAACCGACATCGTTCATTCTATACAAGAAATTTACATTGTATTCTTGCACGTAGGTAGAGTAGAGATACTTATCAAAATCTGCCGTTGCCAAAGAAGCATCATAAGCTGGAACGTCCGTGTCAAATAGTTTAGGTTCTAGCGGACTCTCTTGGCAAGAAGATAAGCCAAAGAGGACCAAACTACCTAATATAATCAAACTTTTTTTCATATATCTTTCTTTTATTTTGTACGACATAATGATAACTAAAACTTAGACAGGACTTTGTCTTTAATGTTATTAAGCCCGTCCATATTCAAATTCGGACGGTCGCTTGTTTCTTTCATCAATGGACGGGTAGATATAACAAACTGATGTTCAACCGGTCCATCTACAGCAGGCATCATCATTCCACTACCTTTGTTGTCTCCAGCTCGTGGGTTAGCTTCAAGTCCAGAAGTGATTACATCTTGAGGTAATTGAATAGCGCGACGTGGGTCGTTCCATGTCAAAGTAACCTCACCTACTTTAGCGATATCATGAGTAATCTCAATACCATAACGTTTGATGTCAAACCAACGCAATCCATCATGTATTGTTTCAATACGACGGAAGTGCAATATACAACGTATCATAGCTTGTTGCAAGGAGGTTAAGGCATCAAATTGAGTATTACCCATATTAGCTGCATTGCTCAAGTCATCAACAAATGCCATACCCATGCTACCTCCGTACATTGTTTCAATTTGCACATTGGTCAATGGTTTTTGAATTGTATTAGCCTTAGTCCAAGCTTGTAAATATTGGCGAGCTAAATCATGTTGTCCTTTATAAACCAAGGCTTCAGCCAAGCACAATAAAGTTTCATTCGTTGTAAACTCTGCACGCACACGGTGATACATACCAATACCCGCAATCTTGTCTGAGTATTCAAAGAGGTAATAAGCTTTAGCGCAAAGAGCACCATAGTTAGCTCCAAAACTCCATGCAGTAAATCCAGGGAATCGATTATCCCAGTTAGGACCTGATGAATCAAATGTAGCTTCTTTTGCCGAACCATTCACTCCATAACGTGGATAGAAGAAAAGTAAGGTGAAGTTAGAATATGTAGGTAAAATCATCAAAGTGAAGTTACGATCCACATTAATCCATTCATACAACTCATTGTCGGGATAAGTAGTATTTTCTTTGATGTAGTTAGCATCACGCAACAATGTCAGAGCCACTTCTGGTGAGCCTCCCAACACTTTATTTGCATATTCAATCACTTTGTCATAATCACGCATGTATAAGTAGAAGCGTGCTGCAAAAGCGTAAGCTGCTTTTTCATTAAAGTGATATTTAGGTACAGAATAAAGTGCATCGTTTACATATTTCAAACCTTCCTCCAAGTCAGTTTTAATCTTAGCATACACTTGAGGTACTGTCAAACGTTTGTAGTCACCATAGACAGTAGTTTCAGGTTCTTCTGCATAAGGAACCCCCAAGTCAGTTTGATTTTCATCAATATATGCTTGTCCAAACACATTCACGAGTATGAAATGATGGTAAGCACGGCTCAAATATGCTTCAGCACGTTCAGCTGACATATCCACAGTTGGGTCTTTTGCTTCTATTTCTTCAATGGCGGCTAATGCAGCATTTGCAGCAGCAATTGCAGAATAAGCACCTTGCCAGAAATATTGAGGAGAATCTTGCGCTGTGTTACTCACCACATCTTTCCAAGCGAACACCTCATTATGGAATTCGTCAGCAGCAGCCTCAGTAAGTCCACGATAAGCGTTATTATCAATAATTTGGTCTGAACTCATTTCACAAATCAATGCATAATCAGCATCAGTGTAAGCAGTTACCAACAATTGACGTACCTTATCTTGTGTATCAATTTCAGCACGTTGGTCAGGCAATTTATCCAAGAAATCGCAAGAGGCGAATCCTAAGCCCACCAAGGTCAACAAACTATAAATAATTTTCTTTTTCATATTCATGTTTCTTTCAATAAGGTTCTATCAATTATAATCCTAAACGTACTGTGAAAGTAAATTGTTTTGGCACCGGCATAGCCACACCACCGGTATTAAAGAATTCCGGATCTTGTCCATTCAATTTCTTGTCAGCATAGAGTAAGCAAATGTTAGTTGCTTGGAACTTCAATCCTAAGTTAGTCACTTTATATCCCTCAAACCATTTCTTTGGGAAGTCATAACTCAATGAAATTTCTTTCAAACGAATGAAATCACCACTTGCAATACGTTCTGTAGAATAGTTGTAAGCATTAAACAACTTATTCATTTCTGTAGATGTATATAAGTTCACCAATCTTAAATCAGGTATAGTAGGTACATCAGTGTAAGCTTCGTCACCTTGAGTTACCCAACGTTTTTGGAATTCACGAGGTAGTGCAGTCATATCGTCATAAGAAGCTCGGAATACCGGGTCCAAACGAATTACGTTACCAAATGAATAGGTCAAGAACAAGTTCAACTTAAATCCCCAATATGAGAATGTATTACCAAAACTACCGGTAATAGTAGGATCAGTTGGACCTTCATATTTCAAGATTTCATCCAAGTCTTCTCTTTGTTGGAAATTGATTTCATCCAACGGAAGTACAGAGCCATCATTCTTTTTAAATGTTGGCAGACCTTCATGATTCAATCCCGCATAGTTCAAAGAGAAGAGTGAACGTACCGGATATCCTGGCAAAGCATAACCCGCACCATATACCATGTAAATCATATTTGTATGGCTGTCCAACTCTGTAATTTTGTTTTCTGCATAAGAGAAAATCAAGTCTGTGTTCCAAGAGAAATGTTTATTTTTGATGTTCAATGTTGACAATGTGAATTCAACACCCTGTGACCACATACTTGCTACGTTAGCATACTTGATTACCTCTCCACCAACACCTGAAGTAGTAGTAGGTCCAATCAAGTCAAAGTTATTACGGGTGTAGTAGTCAATAGAGAAGTTGATTCTATTGTTTACGAATCCCATATCCCAACCAATATTGAATTCATATTTCTTTTCATAGGTCAATTCGTCGTTACCCAGACTTTGCAAAGCGATAGCCGGTTCTTGAATACCTGCCAATGGACGCCATGGTGTCAATGCCACATATACTGCAGTTGAGTTAGTGATAGGTCCACGGTCAGCAGTCAAGGAGTAAGAAGCACGTAACATAGAGTGTGTCCATGCATCTTGGAATGCACGTTGCCACCATCCTTCTTCGTGCATATTCCATGAAGCTGCAACGTTCCATGTTGGCAACCAGCGTGCTTTACGACTTCTACCCAAGAGGTTAGAACCTTCATAACGCATTGTACCATTTAATGTATAACGACGTTTGTATGAGTAGGTAGCCATACCAAAGAATGCCAAGCCACGTGAGTAGGTCCAAGCGTCTGTGTAGTATTCAGCACCTTCTTCTTTTAATTGTTTAAAGATTTGTGGGTCCCAGAAAGGCGTGCTTCCGTTTCCATATTGCATACCCCAACCACGGAACCATGTTGCTTGACGATTGATAGAACTACTTTCAGCACCGGCAAAGAGGTTAAGTATGTGCTTTTCTTCGTCGAATGCAGCGCTATAAGCAGCAGTGGCACGTAAGTCCAAGCTAAGCATTGAATACTCAGTTTTAGAGTAGATACCAGTACCTTGTGGCAATACACATACCGGCAATGCTTCCGGATCATCCGGGTTCGTGTAGAGATATTTATTTGCATCACGAATAGTAGCATCTTCCGGATAGATACCGGCGCGGTATGCATTTGCCTGGTTAGATCCTTCTTTAATGTGGTGTTCTTGTTTAGAAGTTTGGTAGCGCAAAGAAGCGATACCATTAATTTCTAATCCTTTTATAGGTTTATAGTTAATCTCTCCTTGAAACTTAACATCCGTAATATTGATGTCAATGTAGTTATTTTCCAATTCATTGAAGATATTAAAGTCGGTATAATTACGACGATAATATTCATTAGGGTCTAATGCACGTGAAGTATTGATAGCAAAGCTATATGGGTTGATATCAAAGTCACGTCCTACTTCACCTGAAACCGGGTCAAGGTCACTATTTGTAGTACCCGGGGCTTGTTGTTTACGATAAGAAGCGTTACCCAACAAAGAAATGGTCAAGTTCTTCAAAATGTCATACGAGCCATTGAAGTTAGCAGTGTAACGTTGTACAGAGTTGGAAAGTGTCCATCCCGGATCATACATAGCAGACATAGATGCATAGTAGCGTGCTTTGTCTGTACCTGCTGTCATGCTGACAGCGTGGTTCATCATCACGTTGTCTTGAAACAACAAATCAAACCAATCTGTGTTTCTTACTTCTGCTGCACTGAGGTAGGCGTTACGTGCCGCTATTTCTTGAGGCAATGTAAACTGACCTTCTTCATATGTATCAATCATTTGATACATTTTTCCGTATATACCGCTATTAGAAGCAGAATTTAATCTGGTGAATTCCAACAAACCTCTTCTTTCCATAGACTTATAGATGTCCATTTGTTCTTGTGAGTTGGAGATGTTGAAATTGCGATAGGAAGGTTTCATACGATAGGTAAATTCACCGGTATAGCTTAATTTGCTCACCCCTTGTTTACCTTTTTTCGTAGTTACGACGATCACACCCGCCATTGCACGAGCACCATAGATAGATGTAGCTGAACCGTCTTTCAAGATTTGGAAGCTTTCGATGTCATCGGCATTCAATCCTGCAATGGCTGAAGCAATCAATGTTGCAGCGTCACCGGATGATAGGTCGTCACTTGAC
>CALGCU010000278.1 GCA_937886455.1 uncultured Bacteroidales bacterium
GTATTTATAGGTCGTAACTTCTGGGAAAATGTGCATGTTGCTTATGTGGCTAATAATGTGGCGGAATTTTGTTGTCCCAATGGTTTTAATCGTTCGATGCATAAGGGTGATGGTATTATAGTGGATTCAGTTTCGTATATTATTGATGGGAAAGAGATAGAGACCATTGTTATTCCAGATACAGTGAAAACTATTAGTGAGAAAGCGTTTGTGTATTGCAAATCTCTTAAATCTGTTACCATTCTCAAAGGTGTTGAAACTATTGGGGATGAGGCTTTTTATGGCTGTGATAAACTCACTCACATGATTCTTCCGGAAAGTGTAAAGAGTGTAGGGTATATAGCTTTTTGTAATACAAATATCTCTTATATTTGTTGCTATGCTTCTGAACCTCCTATGGCAGAATCTATATTATTCGGTGGAGTCAGATATTATAATGGTGTGTGTCTGTATGTGCCATGTGAATCGCTTAATGCGTATCAACAACATCCTGAATTTGGTCGTTTTCAGAATATCCAGTGTGTAGAAGATTATAGGCAGACAGCAAGGAAGCTCTTTTATGATAATCAGGTTATTATTCTTCGTCATGATGCCACTAAATGCGATATGGCAGGACGAGCACTTCCGTAGAATAAAACTGTCTTTCTCTATCTCTAATCTCTGAAAAAAGTCCCTTCAACTCTTTGCAGGTAAATGAAGTTTTTATTACTTTTGCACTCGCTTTAAGGTATTGCCCTATTGTGTAATGGTAGCACTACAGATTCTGGTTCTGTCTGTCTGGGTTCGAATCCTAGTGGGGCAACGCAAAAAGAGAGAATAACTTTCGGGTTGTTCTCTCTTCTTTTTAGGATAATTTGTACCCGCTTTGTTTTTTTAGTATTTTTGCCTTTTATTTGTAAAATTTTTACATTGTTTAAGTATGAAAACGATAGGGTTTGTCATTAGTAAAAAGGAAAATGAGAATCGTAGGGCTTTGTTGCCACAGGATTTGAGTGCTATAAAATATCTTCATCAGGTGTATGTGGAAACAGGTTATGGGGAGGTGTTGGGCTACACAGACAATGATTATAGAACTAAAGGAGTGAATATATGCTCACGTGAAGAAGCACTTTCTAAAGATATTATATGCGACCCTAAGGTGGGGGATGCAGAGTACTTGAATACCCTACATCCCGGACAAACGATTTTTGGATGGATACATGCTGTTCAGAATAGAAAAATTACAGATCAATTGATTGCGAATTCTCTGACAGCCATTGCGTGGGAGGATATGTTTTATAAGGGAAAACACCTGTTTTGGCGTAACAATGAAATAGCAGGAGAGGCAGCCATTATGCATGCGTTTACACTGCATGGAATTTTCCCTTACGACACAAAAGTGGCTATCTTGGGGAATGGGAATAGTGCGCGTGGAGCATATCGTATCTTAGCTGCGTTAGGAGCAGAGGTTGTACAGTATAATCGCCGCTCAGAACAATTGTTTAAAGAAGATTTGGAAGACTTTGATGTGATAGTAAATGCCATATTGTGGGACACAAACCGAAAAGACCATATCATTTATAAAGAAGACCTTTCACGCATGAAACCCGGAGCGCTGATTATTGATATCAGTTGTGATAAAAATGGAGGAGTGGAAACAAGTGTCCCCACTACGATTGATAATCCCATCTATGAAGTCAACGGAATAGCACATTATGTGGTAGATCACACTCCTTCTTTGTTCTACAAAACGATTTCTAAAAGTTTGAGTTTTGTCTGTTCTTCCTATGTTGATGCTTTAGTGATGGAGACGCTTGATGAAGTGTTACGTGGAGCACTCATTGTAAAGGAGGGCGTGATTATCGACCAACGCATAAAAGACTTTCAAGGAAGACAATGATGCAACCTAATGCAAAGATATTGGGAGGGGCTTTTTGGTCGCTTGTACACCGCATGGGAATAGTGGTCATTTCCTTTATATCCAATATTCTGTTGGCACGTCTCCTCACTCCGGATGACTATGGAGCGATTGGCATGCTGATGATTTTTATGGCATTGTCTAACACTTTCATTGATGGAGGGTTTGGCTCGGCGTTGATTCAGAAAAAAACACCTACACAAGAGGATTATTCTACTATCTTCTATTGGAATTTTACGTTATCTGTCCTCTTATATGCCATCTTGTGGATAACTGCTCCTTGGATTGCACTATTTTATCACATGGACATACTCTCTGCTGTGTTGCGTGTACAGGGATTGGTTCTTATCATCAATTCGTTGAGCGTGATACAGCAAAATGTATTGCGTAAGAGATTGCTGTTTAAGAAAATGGCAATTGTATCTGTTACGTCTGCATTACTGTCCATGTGTGTTGCGCTCTGCTTGGCTGTATCAGGGTATGGTGTGTGGGCATTAGTGGCACAGCAATTGGCTTTCAGTACATTCAACGCTCTTTTATATGGGGTGATGCGAGTGTGGCGACCTATTGGAGTGTTCTCTCTTAAGTCGTTTAAGGAACTGTTTGGATTTGGGGGATATATCCTACTGTCTAATCTCATAATTACCTTCACTAACAATGTGCAGGGGCTGATAATAGGACGTTTGTTTACCCCTGCTGTTATGGGATTATATACGCAAGCGAGAAAACTGGAGGAGGTAGCATCCACCACTTTATCGACAGTAGTGGATCAGGTCTCTTATCCGGTTTTATCTGATGTGCAGGATGACAAAGAAAAACATGTGGCTATCTTGCGTAGTCTTTCTATGGTATCTGCTTATGTATGCTTCCCCATCATTATCTTGCTGATTGTGGTTGCAGAACCTTTAATCACCCTGTTGTATTCTGCTAAATGGTTGGCATGTGTGCCTTATTTTAGAATATTGTGCGTAGCAGGTTTGGTGATGTGTATCTATAATTTAAACTATTTTGCAGTAGCCTCGGTGGGGCAGAGCAAAGTGTTATTGAAATGGACCATCGTAAAGCGTGTCTTGGGATTGATTTTTATGCTTTTGGGAGTTAAGGTTGGAGGAATAAAAGGCCTCTTGTGGGGTGTTGTAGCCGGATATTATCTCATTTATTTTATAAATGCTCTATTGTCTGCCAGGATTGTAGGCTACGCATTGGGAAGGCAAATGTTGGATCTTTTACCTATTCTGTTGTTGGCAACTGTGTTGGGGATAGGAGTGTGGAGATTGGGGTGTGTTGTTGATGTTAATGCCTATATTGTGTTTGTCATTCAGATTCTTGTTTATATATTTGCATATATCTTGTTGTCGATTGTGATGAGAATGAAAGTTGTAGGTATGCTGAAAGATACAATGCGAAAATTCATAAAAAAATAATCCATATGAGTGCATTTAGAGTAACATTAAGTCATATATTTTCTTCTGTGTTAACTTTGATTTCGCCTAAGTTAAACACGAAATTTCTTTATTGGAGACGATTTGGTAAAAGGTTAGATTTAGATAATCCGGTCACATCCAATGAAAAAGTACTATGGCTCAAGTTTAATACCTATTATAAGAATCCGCTTGTGATTCAGTGTGCAGATAAATTTGCAGTGCGCGACTATGTCAAGGCATGTGGGTGTGAGGAAATACTGAACGAACTCTATGGTGTGTATCGTAGAGTGAAGGATATTAATTTTGACGTATTCCCAGATAAGTTCGTACTGAAACTCAATTATGGGTGCGGAATGAATCTAATCTGCACTGATAAGCAGTCTTTGTCAATTTCACGTGTTAAACGAAAACTGCAGTGTTGGATGATGAGTATGCAACACTTGAGGTGCTCGGAAATGCACTATGCACATATACCGAAAAGGATAATTTGTGAGAAATTTTTGGATACGCATAATAATGCTGCTCCAGATGACTACAAAATCTATTGTTGTAATGGCACTCCTCATTATGTCATGGTATGTGTTGGCAGGGACAAAGGACGTCCTAAATTCTATTATTTTGATTGCAAGGGAAACATACAGCGCCAAATGACTAAGGATGGTTTGGATGCTCCGCAGGATTTTCACTATGACATTCCGGAGGGGTGGGATGATATGATACGCTATGCGACAGTCTTGTCTGCTCCTTTCCCATTTGTGCGGACTGACTTCTATTTGGTGGAGGGTAAAGTGATTTTTGGAGAATTAACCTTCACACCGGCATCCGGGTTAGACACAACAAAACTTCCATATACAGATAAGTTGTTGGGTGATTTGATTGACTTGAAACAAGACTGATAGATATGTGGTTAGTGACAAAAAAACAAATACTCCTCTTTGTTGCCCTATTCATCTTATTGGCACAAACGCTTTTAGTGCTGGATTTCATTCCGGTGTTAGATGCCTTGCTGTCGGGTTTGAGAGTTATTCTCTTTGCAGCACTCTTTGTGTTCTTCTTTGTGCGCTACTTCTATGTCACAAAGTTGGAATACTTCTTGCTCACTTATGCACTCTTTTTGGGGGCAGTATCAGTTGTTTTGTCCGATAATGTCATCCCTTTTGTGTTTCAAGTGGTCAATGTGACCACCTTGCTGATTCTCTTTAAGTATTTTGAATTCAGGGATGTCATCCGTTGTTCAGCCATCATTCTGTCGCTCTTTGTCTATCTGAATTGTCTCTTGACTATTTTCTATCCTGATGCACATTTCTATTTGGATGGGAAACCCACTTACCTCTTGGGTTATAACTACAACTCCATGGGCTCAGTCCTTCTGGTGGCTATTGTGGTGAACGCCATGTGTATGTTCTATGACAATAGTTTCCGTGTCAACATGATTGTGCTTTCTCTTGCTTCCTTCATCACGGTGTTCTTTATGGGTTCTATGACCTCGTCTGTGGGTATAGCCTTGCTCATAGCCTATATTGTGGTGGCTCGTATAAGAGGGGCTCGCTTTCTTTTGAAGGCATTTCTTGTCTGTGTGTTGTTGTTTAGTGTGGGTATTGTCTTCATGCAGATGGAGATTCAAAATGAATTCATTGTGTGGTTTATTGAAGACGTCTTAGGAAAGGATTTAACCTTTACTGACAGAGCCAGAATATGGCTTGAGGCTTTGGCAATGATTGTTGAATCTCCTTGGGTGGGCTATGGGGTGCGTGACGTGGAGTGGTTTAACCATCATTTTGATGTGCTCACAGCCCACAACTTTATTCTTACCATGCTTCTCAAAGGAGGTGTCATCTTGTTGACCATCTTTATTGCGATTGTAGGAGTGGCGGTGAAGAGTGCCAACCAAAATAAAACACCGGTGGTCAATGTTCTGCAATTCGGCTGTTGTTCTTTGTTGCTCATGATGACCATGGAGACCTATTCTATGTTGCTGATTTTCTTCCTCATCTTCCTGAACTATTTCTCTAATACATTATACCTCGAAGAAACTACCGACCATGTCTGTGAAGCATAAATATACTGTTATCATTCCTCACTACAAATTGATAGACCTCCTCCCAAGGGCACTCAATTCAATCCCCGACCGTCAGGATGTTCAAATCGTGGTGGTGGATGATAATAGTGGGATAGATGAAGAGCGTTTTCATGTGCTGAACACTTTTCGGCACGCAGAGTGTCGGTTTGTCTTTACTAAAGAATCCAAGGGCGCCGGCTATGTGCGCAATGTGGGGTTGTCACACGCCACCGGTGAGTGGCTTCTCTTCCTGGATGCGGACGATTTCTTTGAAGAAGGTGCTTTCTCGCTCTTTGATGAGTATGCCGACTCCGCTAATGATGTGGTCTATTTCAATACGAAAAGTGTCTATTCAGAGTCATTGCTCCCATCTTCGCGTTTTGGCACCTATAATGCCTACATCAACTTTGCCCAACCGGATAACCTTCACCACCAAAACATCATTCGTGCCTATCATGTAGTGCCGGTGGCAAAAATGATTCGGTCGGCTTTGGTGCATACGCATAACATACGCTTTGATGAAGTCCCTTGGGGAAATGATGTGTTCTTTGCCACACAAGTGGGTGCAAAGGCTTCAAAAATAGCCATTGAAAAGAAAGTGACCTATGTGGTCACAGAGCGTGAGAATAGTCTGGTGAAACAACTCTCAGCTGAGGCTCTTTTGTGTCGTTATAAGGTGGCATTACGTGCCAATCAATACTTGCGTTCGGAGGGCATGAAACCTTATCAAAACACCATCTTGTTTCATCTTAAACGCATTTCCAAGTGCGGAATGATTCCTTTTGTGAAGGCACTCTGTGTGGGATTTAAGTATGGAGGATATAATCTGCACACGCTCTACCTCTCTTCACGTATGGTGAAACATATTTTGCACACGTATAACCCATCTCAACCATAGCATTATGACACCAGCTAAATTCTCCATCATCATACCTTGCTACAACGTGGCTCCTTTTCTGCCTCGCTTGATTGCCGGGCTGGAGGCGCAAACACTGCCAGACTGTGAGTTTATTTTTGTTAATGATGCATCAAAGGATAATACACTCGAACTCTTACAAGAGTTTGCCGGTCGGGATGAAAGGGTAGTGTTGATAGACAAAGTGAATGAAGGAGTTTCGGTGGCACGCAATGTGGCATTAGATGTTGCCACAGGGGAATATGTGTACATTCTGGATGGGGATGACTGGATGGAACCCACTTGGTGTGAAGAGATGTATAGTCTTGTCAAAGAGGATGATATAGACATTCTTGTGTTTAATTTTCACAAGGCTTATGATGACAGGAAAGTCTATGTGGATTTGGGTATTAAAGAGGGTATCTACACACAGCAGGAGTTTCTCCATGAGGTGAAATCATTGCCCCTCTCACACATGCTCTACAAGCGTGACACAATTGCCCATTTGCGTTTTAAGCCCGAAGTACGTGTGGGAGAAGTGTTCACATTCTTTGTCGGAGCCTTGGCGCATGCTAAGCGTGTGAAAGTCACTCGTCAATCTTTCTGGAACTACTACCACAATGCAGATAGTGCCACCCAAAAGCCCAAACCAGCAGCCGACCTCACCATAGTGAATGCTTTGCGTGCTTTAGATGAATACGCCGCTACTTATCCCGGGAACTTAAAAACATACCCGTGTTTTGTGATTACAGTGTGTCGCCTCATGAATGCTTTTACGTTTAACAAGTACGTGAAGCACGCTGCTTCCTACACAACGATGCGCACCATTATCACCCAAGTTTATAAGTCACCCATTGCCCGTGAATATCTCTCACTGTATGTAAAACTCACACCATTTACCCATCTCAAACGCTACTACATGCAAGCACTGGCTTCTGTGCCCTACCTCTGCTATTTTCTCCTATATCCCATCTTCAAAGTGCGCAATTATTTGAAATAATTGTCTCGGGTTTGCATTCACGTTCTTCAGTAATAAGTCTTATTCTCCAATTTTGTTTAGTTGGCAAAACAGATTCCGATATTGGTAATTTATATTCAGTCACTCCGTTAAGAGTTTTGCGTATAGACTCTAAAAGACTGTCATTGCAACCTATATCCTCCAATATCGCACCACACAATGCACGAACATAATTCGTATATTTGATGGCGCATTTAACAAGGATTTCCTTTTGTTCGTCATTTAAGTCTCTAACAATCTCTTTAAGTCTGAGACAAGCATCATTAGGAGTGGTTGCTGGGATTTCACGAATAAATCTTATGGCATCCAAAATTCGTAAGATTTCAATATTCTTTTTAGTTATCGGATTCTGTTGTAGGATAAAAGATATTGTATATTTCTCACGTTTGACAGAACGGCGACTTTTGTTTGTTCCGATTTGAATATAAGATGATATTTGTGTGGTAAGCCCTAATGCATTATATGCAGAATACCCTGTTATATAGCCTATAAGTTTACCATTACGTTCAATATAATCTTTAGCAATCTGATAAGCGGAAGGTTTTAACTCTCCAAATTGAGTCTTTCGAGGTTTATAGAACCTTCCTTTTGCCAATTTAGAGATTTCACCAGACTTAACCATACGATTTAACGCTTTTACAACAGCCGATTGATTCTGTGATTCTATCCCCAAATCAGATGCTGTAAAAACGTAATCTTCTGAAAATTCAGCAATTCTCCCCTTGATTTCTTTTGCTATATTCATAATCGTTTCATTATCATGCTGCAAAGATAGTAAAATGTCCTGTTTATTACGCAAAAAACGGGACAAAACACAAAAATAATGTAAGAGATTTCTTATTTAACTCCAGTTCTTCCTCTATATTTGTTAAAAAAAACAGATAAAAATTTGTAAATATTATTAAAAATATCTATATTTGACTCGGTAAAAATGGAATGCTTATGAAAACACACAGCCTTTTTTATGTCCTACTCGTAGCGACGTTCTGTTTGTTCACTTCGTGTGAGCGAGAATTCCCGGAGGAAATCGATGTACAAGCCCGCTTTCTGGCGTCTTATCTCACAGATGTTTATTCTGTAGGGGATAGCGTGTATTTCACCAAAGAAGACGGACAAATCGAAGGCTTTGTTGTTGCTAAAAATGAAATAGAAAAGAAGTCAAAATTGTTGATTAATCCTTACGGCGGAAGTCCCATAGAAGACGATGATGAGATGGAAGAGGGTAATGATTCACGTATTTATGTTGCTCTTTTAACTACTCAATTTAAAAGTTCGCAACATACCATCACCGTTTATTTAAACTACACTCAAGAGGCTACATGGGGTGTGCGTAGTGGAACTGTATGTTATGGCAAAGGTAGTTTTAACGTGTGGGATAATCCATGGGGAGGAGACCCTGAATGTGGTATGCTAATGACGCCCGAAAATTATATTCAGTTAAGCGGAGAAAATAACACAATATGTTATCTTCATCCCAACATAGGTGTTGTGAGTATAGCTACATGGTATGAAAGAAATAAAGGCGATGTGCGCCAAGAATGGACGCTTTATAAACATGTAAAACAATAAATAAAATAATGTGATATGAAAGGTTTATTTTTAAGAGTTCTATGGCTTATTGGCATAATCTGGATGCCCATCTCAATTTTGTTTGCTCAACAAACTTATCAAATAACGCCAGAAATTGAGATGACGGTCGAACCTAATCGTTATGTCTTACATTTTGTGTTGCCTGAATATTGGTTAGAAGAGGATGATGGGCATGATTATGAAAACGAGTACAATTACGGTGAGGTAGATAGTTGTGATGTGTTTACAAATATAGAAATGAATACCGATTATGATGTGACAGATGAACCTGGTTATCCCGAATTGCCATTCTTTTCTGTTGATTTATTGCTTCCATCGGAGATTTTCAACATTCAGACAACAGCAGATTATGGAAGAGTTGTGGAAGAATTGATACCATCTTTTATTCAACCAGCACAGGCGGGTGGCTTCTTTACACCGGAAGGTACATATGTAAATTTTGATGAAGAGTGCTATTACAATGATGAGTACTATACCTCTAATGTTGATGCAAATTATCCAGTTGGATTTTGTAGAAACTTCTATAGTTGTACGGAACCATACAGCATCTATGGTAATAAAGGTATCACCCTTTCAATATTTCCTTTTAAGTATTTTCCTGCAGATGGTTACATGGAAGTACTTTTGGAAGCTGAGTTTATTATAGAGTTTGAAGGGTGGAGTTTGTTGGATGTAATCAGTGAACGGCTTTCCTCCACAGCATACACTTCTGATGCTTGTAAACTCTACTTTGATACATTTAATGATATGTCACTATCATATAGCTCCACCGACTACAATCAAACATTATTGATTGTAGCGGCAGATTCAGATATGGATTCAACACTTACTTCTTATGTGCAGTATCGTCAGTCACAAGGGATGAATGTGGAACTTATCTATTTAGATGAATACTCTGCAGTAGGAGATGCAATAATGATAAAAAACTTGATTAGTACGTATAATGCGGATTATGTATTGTTGGTAGGTACTCTAAATCAGATTCCGTCACGTTATGATGGCGCATTATTATACAATGGCATACCAACTGATGACTCTTACCATCATCATATTGGCCGTTGGGTGGTAGAGGGGGATAATGGTATATATCCGAAATTAAGCGCCATTATCACCAAAACTATTGAAACAGAAAATAGTACCCCGGGGGAGCCTGTACTCTTTTCTGGAACTGATGATAGAAAAAGAATAAGTAAAAGAGTGTATAAGAGTGCAAAAGTCATACAAGACATTTTTACTTCTATGGGTATGTCCAGTACGTTATATGATGGGCGTGCTTTTAATAACGGCACTATTGCCAATAATTGTATATTGCAATCGCTACGCGATAATCCTCAATTTTTTATTTATAGAGGACATGGTAATGACCAGATGTTAGGGGATCCATTCTCCTTTTCAAGTACAAATATAGCCTCTATACATGACACAACACTATGGGCAATGGGTTTCGGTTTTGCATGTAGCCTGAATGATTATACGATGTCAAATAATTTTGGAAGTACATGGGTCTCTTCATCTGCCGGTGGAGTTAGTTTTTATGGCTCAACGAAAGATTCATTTAGAGCATCAAATCAATGCCTGTCAAAGAAAATTTTCAAATATTATAAAGAACTATCCAATAAGACAGACAATTTTTCTTTGGGAGCATGGTTGCATATGGCAGAACAAAGTTATTATCAGGCTTTCCCAACATTTATAAGAAAAAATCAGATATTGAAATACAATTTGGTGGGAGATCCATCAATGCCTGTATATGGATACACTGATCCTTGGTTATCTCCACGAAAAAATGAAGTAGAACAGGAATCAATTGGAGAACTTTCGGAGAGTGTTGTGAATCGGACTATGATATATGATGTGAGTGGAAGATTGCTTAAAGTGGTTGTTGAGAATCTGTCACAAGAAACCCAATCCTTGCCTCATGGCGTTTATGTTATACAAACGATTTATGAAAACGATGATGTTAAAACCTCTAAATTTGTGAAATTATGAAACGAATTACTGTAATATTTATTTCGGCATTAGTTGTGTTGATATTCGGAACTTTCACTTCGTGTGAACAACCTAATTCATTGGGAGAAAAGGAGCGTTTACAAAAAGAGACATTAGAGATTGCAGATTCGCTTGAAATATATTTTATTAATCATTATAAAGTAGGTGATAGTGTTGTGTTCGTGCGAGAAAATGGCGAATTGGAAAAATTTAAAGTGAAAGATTGTCACAGATATGATGCTTGGTTTGATATTGAACCGGAAAAAGATCCCGTGAATACACCATGGAGTAAACGACTTAATGCTATATTCCTTTATTTAATATTAGAAAATATGAATGAGGTTATTTTTTTTGAGTTTTCATATAAATGGTATACTTATGATGAAATCTTTGGTCATCCCCGTGGTCTGTTTGGAATGACTTTCAATGATAAAGTTTTCTATGTGGGTGACATTCCTTATGACATTATCCACCAACAAGAGTTGTCTTATTCTATGGAGAATGATTCTTCTGTGGGTTTTGTGATGCGTAAGGATGTAGGAATTGTACGCATGTGGGATAACCGAGGACGTACATGGACTCGACCGGAAGAACTCATTGAATAATCCCACGAATGTCAAACATACAACAAGAGCGATAACCGCATAAGGTTATCGCTCTTGTTAGTAAATCGTTGATGTTTTGTTCATTTGCAAGCGTCCTCAAGGCGAAGCCAATAATATTCCTTCTCTACTATAGGTTTTATAGACGGAAGGGCATGGACACGACGGAGGAGTTCTTTTAACATAACATTATGATTGCCTCATATCCCCATCCCTTTATCGTTTCACTCTCCTATAGCAAAGCGTCCAATCATCCCTTACACCACACTCACCCCATACATCATCATAGCCATAAAAACAGATACCAACTAGATAGGAACTAGGTAGGAACTAGGTAGGATGAAGATTGTCGAAAAAATAAATCTTAATGCCTAAAGGGTTGTTTTTTATGGACAAATATTGTATTTTTGCAAACATTAACTTTTTTGTGTATATGCGAAAGGGGTTAAAGAAATAAAGATACAACATGAAACATCTGATTATCATAGGGGCAGGAGGAATGGGACGTACCTTGTATGACATGGCGCGTGAGAGTGTGGGATACGCTGATGTGTTTGATATAAAGGGATTTATAGATGATAATATGGAAGCGCTGAAAGGATTTGACAAATACCCGCCTATCATTGATACCATACAAGCATATAGGCCTCAACAGGATGATGTATTTGTGTCATCGATTGGAGGAACCGCACGTAAATCCTGCATGGAAAGGCTCATTGAAAAAGGAGCTGAATTTATCCAATTGATACATCGCACAGCACGTATAGGAACAAATGTTAGACTGGGGAAAGGAAATGTGATTGGAGCATTTACCACCATTGGAGCGGATGCAGTGGTGGGCGACTATAACATGCTGCAATCCTATTCGGTGATTGGACATGATGCGCGCATAGGCAATTGGAACCGCATTGACACACATGTCACTTGCGTGGGGGGAATCTGGATAGAGGATGAAGTGAATATCCACACATCTGCAGTGATTAATCATGGCGTGGTGGTGGAGTCAAACGCTCATGTGGGCGCATGTAGTTTTGTGATTAAGCGAGTGAAAACGGGCACTACGGTAATTGGTAACCCGGCAAAGAAATTGATATAAGTTCTCATACAAACGAATATAATGAAACGCACCACACGGGTGCTTAAAAACAAGATAAACTATGGATATAAATGCTTTTATGGCACTAGTTGCCGAACAATATGATGATGTAGATGTTGCAATGTTGACTCCTCAAACGGAGTTTCGCAAAGTGGAAGGATGGACATCCCTGGTGGCACTGATGATCATCACCGCGATTGATGAAGAGTGTGGCGTGGTGCTCACAGGAGATGAAATGAAAACGGCTACCACCCTGCAAGAATTGTATAATCTGGTGGTTTCAAAACAATAAGCAATGGACAATCCATTTTCTCTGGAAGGTAAAACTATTTTAGTGACGGGAGCGTCTTCGGGAATAGGAAGGGCTACAGCGGTGGAGTGTGCTCGCATGGGAGCAACTGTTGTACTCACAGCCCGTGATGAGGAACGACTCAAAGAAACGCTTGCCTTGATGGGGAATGAGGCTAAGCCACACCTCATCTTGACTGCTGACCTGACAAAGGAACAAGACCTGACAGCACTGGTGGAGAACATGCCACGACTGGATGGATGTGTGAGCAATGCGGGAATGGGAATGACATTACCACTGCAGTTTGCCTCGCTGGAAAAAATGGAACAACTCTATCGGGTGAATTGCTTTGCTCCGGTGGTGCTTGTGAAAGAACTCATCAAGAAACTGAACAAAGGGGCGTCTGTGGTGTTTACATCTTCTATTGCCGGACTGACGAATATATCACCGGCCAATGCTATGTATGGCTCTTCAAAAAGTGCATTGAACGCTTTTGTGAAATATATGGCGCTGGAGTTTGCAGGAAAACAAATCCGCTTCAACTCTATTCATCCGGGACGTATTGAAACGCCACTGATTCAAAACAATATGATGTCGGAAGAAGACAGAGTGCGCGATGTGGAAAAATACCCCATGAAACGCTATGGACAACCCGAAGAAGTGGCACGTCCTATGGTGTTCTTGCTATCGGATGCGGCTTCGTATATCACGGGTGCAAACCTGGTGGTGGATGGCGGACGTTCATTGAATTAAGGAGATTTCTACAAATTGCTTTGGAAAAGTTTTTGTGGTTATTCTCAAAATATATTTAAACGGGGAAGTTATAGAAGTCCCCTTAGAGAAAGAATGGAAAGACTATTGGAACATAAAGTGTGTGTCATCACAGGGGCTGCTCAAGGCATCGGACGTGCCATAGCGGAACAATTTGCGGCGGATGGAGCTATCGTCTATGCATGTGACCTACAAACATTCACGTCAGACAACGAGAGGATACATCCTGTTGTGATGGACATAACGGATGCGGCGAGTGTGAAGACCCACATGATGAATATATTCAAACAGGAAGGACGCATTGACTGCTTGGTGAATAATGCGGGTGTTGTTTACAACCGAAAGATAGGTATGATTATGAGGGATGAAACAGAACGCATGTTTTTGGTGAATGTGATTGCTGTGTTGGAACTCATTCAACTCACGAGTCGTCTGATGGCGCGTAATGGAGGGGGAAGCATTGTGAATATAGCATCGGTCACAGCCGTGTTGGGTTCACCGGGACAAGTGGCTTATTCTGCCACGAAGGGAGCGGTCATCTCTTTAACTAAGTCGGCCGCTAAGGAATTGGCACCGCAAGGTATAAGGGTGAATGCAGTAGCACCGGGAATCATACAGACAGAACGCTTTGAAGAACTCTACCAAGCAGATGGGAGTAAGATAGATGAAAGAATTACAAAAAATGGGCTTCTCTGAAACAGAAATAATCCATGGCGGTTATAAAGTTGTAACTACATTAGATTCAAAAACACAAGATGCAGCAAATGAAGCAGTTCTTTGGCTTTGAGAGTAGCGATGTCCTGCCCTCC
>CALGCU010000279.1 GCA_937886455.1 uncultured Bacteroidales bacterium
CTTGAACAGCCCACAACGTTATCACGCTTTGAGCAGATATGCTCCATTGCATCCTGCAAGGTCTGCTGAACGGTGACAGCGTTTTCCTGCACCTGCCAGCCATGATACGCTGCTCCGTCGTACGAAAAATATATGAAATAGCGGAACATCAGAGTTCGTTCTTCAGCATGAATGTATGACACCCCACAAGGCCTGCTGTCTCTGTACGCAGGCGTGAACTTCCAAGGCTCACAGGGCGATAGCCGGCCTTTATAGCCATTTCAACCTCCTCGGGGCTGAAGTCACCCTCGGGGCCCACAAGCAGAGTAACATCCTCGCCCACCGGGAGCACATCCTTCAGCAGCACCCTCCCGCTGTCGTAGCAATGGGCAATGAACTTTGCGCCCGGACGCTCGGCCGACACGAAATTCTTGAAATCAATCATCTCCCCGACCATAGGCTTGCAGAATTTTAGCGACTGTTTCATGGCCGAGACTACTATGCGCTCCACACGGTCGGTCTTGACCACCTTGCGCTCCGAGAAACGGCAATTGAGGAAAGTAACAGAATCAATGCCAACCTCGGTAGCCTTCTCGACAAGCCATTCGATGCGGTCCATATTCTTGGTAGGAGCAATGGCCACATGCAAACGATAGGGACGCTTATTCACCTGTTGCTCCGAAGACAACACCTCAAAAGCACAATGCTTCGGATGTGGATTTGTAATGCGTGCCTGATAGGTAGAGCCTTTCCCATCTGTTAGAAGAATTTCATCACCCACACTAAGACGTAACACACGCACACAATGTTGTGACTCTTCCTCATCGAGTTCCCAACGCTGATCTATCTCCGGCACATAAAACAAATACATATATTCTCCTTATTTTAACTGCGCAAACTTAATAAACTTTCCTAAATTGCACAAATATTTCCCTACAAGCTGATGTATTCACCACACAACACAACAATTAACACATAAAAAACACATCTCTCACAAACAAAATGAAAACTTTTGCACTTTTTATTGCAGATTCACAAAAAAAATGTTTAGCTTTGCATACCTAACGTCAAACAACACCAACAAGACCTATCATCCTAAGGACTTGTTTTTAGAAAAAGAATGATTATGGATTCAGTGGAAATGAAGGAAAACATGCTTGATGAAAACAACACAAGCACAACAATGGAGAACAACGTGACTAATGAAGTGGCAACCGAAGTAACAACAGAGAAGGAAACCACACAAGACAATGCCACACCAACAACCAAAGAAGAATTGTTGGAACAACTACGTGCAATTGTAGAAACACAAGACTTAAATCCAAAAATCAAAGTAAACAACATTCGGATCAACTTCTATAGACTACTGAATGCTGAACAGGAACAAGTAGCACAACAAACCACTACAGAAGATACCGAAATGGCGACACAACCCGACCCAATAGAAGTAGAGTTTAAACAATTGCTACAAACATACAAAGAACTGCGCGAAGCAAAAAATGCAGCCATACTAAAAGAAATGGAACAAAACCTACTGCGCAAACAACACATCTTGGAACAACTCAAAAATCTAATAGAAGAAGGTGCTGATGCTGCAGGTAAATTCCCTCAATTCAAAACACTGCAACAAGAGTGGAAAGAAATAGGAAAGATTCCTGAAACAAACGTCAAAGAAATAAACAAAGCTTTTGCTAAATACAGAGAACAATTCTATGATTTGGTAGAAATAAGCAACGAACTGCGCGAATATGACTTCAAGAAAAACTTGGAGGCTAAAACACTATTATGCGAAGCTGCCGAACAACTCACCACACGCGAAGATATCATTGCTGCATGCCGTGAATTACAACTACTTCACGAACAATGGCAAGAAATCGGACCTGTCGCAAGAGAAATGAAAGACACCATTTGGAACCGATTCAAAGAAGCCACAGCAATTGTAAACAAAAAACACCAAGCACACTTCGACCAACTACACCAAAAAGAAGAAGAAAATTTACAAGTAAAAACAATCATTTGCGAACGCATAGAAAACATCGACATCAACTCCCTCAACACATTCAAGCAATGGGATGAAATGTCACAACTCATCGCCACATGGCAAGAAGAGTGGAGACAAACCGGATTCGCACCAAAAAAACACAATCAACTCATCTACGAGCGCTACCGTAAAGCATGCGACCTCTTCTTTGAAAGAAAGGCGGCATTCTACAAACAAATCAAAGATGAATTAACCAAAAACCTCGAGCGAAAACGAGCATTATGTGGAGAGGCTGAAGCTTTAAAAGACAGCACAGATTGGAAAACAACAACCGACAAACTCGTAGCACTACAAAAACAATGGAAAGAGATAGGCGCAGTGCCACACAAATATTCCGATGAATTGTGGAAAAGATTCACCGGAGCATGTGACCACTTCTTCGCACAAAAGAAACAAAACTTTGCAGAACAACGCAAAGAAGAACAAGAAAATCTCACCAAAAAGAAAGAAGTAGTAGCTGCAATTGAGGCCCTTAACACTGAAGAAAAAAACGCTCAGGACAACCTACGCAAACTCATCAACGAATTCAACAGCATCGGATTTGTCCCCATCAAAGACAAAAACAAACTGCAAGAACAATTCAAAAAAGTTGTTGACGAAAAGTTTGACAAACTCAACGTTGATGCCACACACAGACGATTGGATACATTCAAAATCAACCTGGCAGACATAGAAAGCAAAGGGGAAGCGAAACTTAATGAAGAAAGAAAAAGACTGCTAAGACAATATGACAAACTGAAAAATGACATAGCAATCTGCGAAAACAACATCTGCTTCTTCTCCGCAAAAAGCAAAAAAGCAGAAAAATTACTCACAGATATGGAACGCAAAATTGCGACTCTCAAAGAAGAATTAAAACTCATTGAAACAAAAATCAACTTGATTGACGAAAAATTCCAATAACAAAAAGTTGTAATTTAAAGGACAAAATAAATAATTTCTAAAAATATGCCGGGATTTCATTGTTAATCCAAAGAAATGTACTACATTTAGGGCGTGAAAACAAATAACAAAAGTATTAACCCATTAATATCATAGGAACCATGATGAAAACCATCACATTTAATGAATTACGCAAAGTAAAAGACAGTCTGCCTTCAGGTAGCATGGACGCAATCGCAAAAGAATTAGGCATTGACCCAGAAGAAGTAAGAAGCTATTTTGGAGGCAAAAAAGCTAATGGTGCAGGATTCCACATCGAACCAGGACCGGATGGAGGTTTAGTTATGTTGGATGACACAAAAATCTTAGAAGTGGCTCTTCGTATTGCGTGGGAAAACAAAAAATAACAAACAAACAAAACAAAAAGAAAACAACAAGGACTGCTCCCCAAAGCAGTCCTTGCTGTTTATTAGTAACACCTCATCACTAAACCGGCAAAAAGTATCTTGAACACACCACATCTCTAATTCCGATAATAGGTTGTAAAAACAGATAATTTATCATAACTTTGCCATGATATTTTGAGACAATAAATTGTCATAACGTAAGAACTCATTAAACATGCGCAAATCATTCATTTTCATAACACTTGCTCTCTTTGCAAGCCTCATCATAGGATGTAACCCCGCCATCAACCCTTCATTTACTTTTCTTCCGGAAAATCCACGTGCGGGACAAACCATCACATTCACTAACCTAACCAACGAAGGGGAATACTGGGGATGGGATTTCGGAGATGGTACATACTCCAATTACAAAAACCCTTCTAAAATATACAAAAAACCGGGAAAATACACCGTCACACTTTGTGTCGATTCAAATAAAAACTACATCACAAAACAAGATATAACTGTCTATGACACTCTACCCTACATCAACATCAGCGTTGATTCGGTAGCATATTATCAAACCTTTACTGCCCAAGCTTTGGTGTACAACCCATACAACCTGAAAGTGACTTATAAATGGAACTTTTCCGCTCATGCCATTTCTGATGACATCACAGAGGGACAATCCACTAAAAAACAAGTGAGCCTATTCTACAACCACTACAACACCGAAGAAACCATCACGTTAGATGTCACCATTGGTGATTCTACTTATCACACACAACAAACTTTCTTTGTACACAACACCCCGGGACAAGCCCTCTACATCACCGACCAAGAAGGAAACCTGTGGAAACAACGCATGTATGAAAACGGTATTGAGTCACCTGTCAAAGTTCAGGAAAGCGCACTCAAAACATTCCCTGTAGGTATCTATAATGAAAACTTACTACTTGTAACATCCGACGCACAACAAGACCCAAACCAAGCAACAGAAGATGCCATTGGAACATGCCAATTAACAGCCTACAACCTTGACACATGGCAACCACAAACCCTGCTCACCATACACCAACACCCACGCCTACACATCAGCAGAGCATCTCTAATCAACGGACAAATCTACTGGAGCAACTACGATGACTATACATTCCAAACACCGGCTAACATAACAAATGAAAACTTTGTCTGGAACAACGACTCCCCCACACAGTCATCCTACTACTTGGCTGGAATAGAACATCTTGGCTACTACGGACACAATCTACACAGCGGACAACCCACTGGAGGAATAACCCTCTATGCCGACACTTATTTCTGGGCAAAATATGGCAATGGAAGTGGTATCTATCGATTCACAAAAGAAGACATACTCAACACACCTTCTACATCATCCACACCTCTACCACAGAGTGGACAGATACTAAACAATGTGCCCATCAAGCACTTTTGCATTGACGCCATCCACCGAAAAATCTACTATCTCACACCGGCAACTAATAACAACGAACTGTGGATATGCAACATGGACGGAAGAAATGCCACTAAAATAGACACACAATGCACTGACGCTTTATGGGTGGACAATGCCACCAACCGACTGTTTTATGCTGATGAAGAGGGAATCAAAGCCATACGACTCATCACCACACACACAAACATCGTAACAGAAACCGCACAAAAAATAGCTGACATACAAGCTACTGGAGTGGTATTAGACATTCAGAAACGTTAGGAATCACACTCGGCATGCCGCTACATCAACATATCACACCCGACACCTCCACAAACATCTGGATATGGGAGGCATCCGAAAGAAACGAAGCACTCTTGTCTAAAGCTAACAACTTGGGATGGACGCTTGACATAGCACACATTTCCGGAGAACAACGACGACGCGAAATCATCACAACACATCTGCTCATGTCATTAGCCGGAATCACTGCCATACAACACGACACTGACGGACGTCCCTACTGCCGGGAATACCACTCCATCAGTTTGTCACATTCTAAACAGTGGGTAACACTCGCCACTCACCAATCCTCCACAATAGGAATAGATATAGAATGTATTACAGATAGAGTACTCAGGGTAGCCACACGCTTTATGAATGAGCAAGAATTAAGCTACCTATCTCCGGACGATTTACAAACCATGTTGATTAGCTGGTGCGCCAAAGAAACTGCCTACAAAATCATA
Organism: uncultured Bacteroidales bacterium; assembly: GCA_937886455.1. Classification (GTDB taxonomy): domain Bacteria; phylum Bacteroidota; class Bacteroidia; order Bacteroidales; family Paludibacteraceae; genus Gallipaludibacter. The sequence continues at coordinate 5,494 of CALGCU010000279.1, forward strand.
GGTCATCCAGCCACCGACTTTCGAGCCACACTGCGCATACACCCATTTAATGCAATGCAAGAAGGAAACTTAAGGATAGAACATCTCACCTCCTCACAAATCCTCACCCTACACTATCAATCATCTTCATCACATTATATGTTGGTCTATGGAGTCAAACAAGAATAAACTCTATTCATACATACTAAAACAAAAACAACAGCAGAAGAAAAGCATTGCTGTTCTATTAGACCCAGACAAATACTCCCACCCGGAGCAAGTGCCTTTTGCTGAAATCAACAAAGCACAACCCGACTTTATATTTGTGGGGGGAAGTGGAATCAATCACTCCATCGACCACTTTGTACTCACGCTCAAACAACACACCAACATCCCCATAGTGCTTTTCCCGGGAGATATACAACAATTCACTCCGCATGCCGACGCACTACTACTACTCTCATTAGTATCTGGGCGAAACCCGGACTTGCTCATCGGACAACACGTAAAAGCCGCATACACCATTACAAAATCGGGAATCGAAACACTCCCCACAGGCTACATACTCATTGATGGAGGAAAACAAACATCGGTCGAACGTGTTAGCCACACGCAACCTCTTTCTGAAAACAACCCACATACAATACTCTCCACTGCGCTTGCCGCACAACTATTAGGCATGAAGTTAGTGTACTTGGAAGCAGGAAGTGGAGCCGCACACGCAATATCACCCTCCACCATTAACACGGTTGCCAACTCCCTATCCATACCCCTCATCGTGGGAGGAGGAATACGCTCCACACAACAAATCGACACCGCCCTACAAGCCGGAGCCGATCTTATTGTCATCGGAAATCACTTTGAATCACACCCGGAAGACATCCCACCTTTCGCTTCTTACGTACATCAGTGGAAACCCTGATACACGCACTACATCACTCATGATGATAAGGCTCGCCCTTCAAAATAGTCATCGCACGATAGAGTTGCTCCAAGAAAATCACACGTACCATCTGATGCGAAAAAGTCATCTTTGACAAAGAAACCTTAGCATTACTCCTTTGATAAACTGCATCTGAGAACCCATAAGGACCTCCTATCAAGAAACACAAACGTTTGCACGAAGCCAACATTCTTTCCTGAATATATTGGGCAAAATCCACCGAACGAAACTCCTTGCCACGCTCATCCAACAACACCAAATAGTCAGACACTTGCAACTGTTTCAAAATAAGTTCGCCCTCACGTTCTTTTTGCTCAGCCTCCGACATATGCTTTGTATTCTTCAAATCTGGCACAAGTTGCACCTCAAATGGAACATAAAAACCAATACGCTTCGCATAATCTGCTGCAAGTGCTTGCAAATGCGAATCCACCGTCTTACCCACTACAATAAAAACAATCTTCATACAACAACTATTTACAATTCTTATTCGGCACAAACCAAACAACACCCCAAAAGTATAAAAACCATCTGACAACACCAAAACAAAAACACACATCACGTAGCTCGTTTGCGACCGTCCTCTAACCTAAAGCGAGCACAACAAGCATCCTATAGGACTCCGTCCGCCCTGTAGTGAGTGAAACGAACGTCCTGTCATTCTCGGGACCATCTCGGGACCACTTCGGGACCATTAGATAGGAATGAGATACCCTATTGACACCAATCAGACACAGCAAGTGACACCACTATTTATTAATTCTGTAATTTGTTCATGACACAAATATGCATTTTTTTGAGTATCAAAACCAAAATCTCTTGCATATCTGATGATTTATTCGTAGTCTTGCACTTCAAATAAAAACACTCCTACAAAAAATAAAAAAATGAAACAATTTCTCCTTATTCTCGGCATAGCATCCATACTTACTGCATGCCAACAAACACATAAACAACAAAACATGATCCAACAAACTGACATCAATACAAGCGTAAACAACATTCTATCACTCCATCCTGACGCAGATACAGCTCTTGTGAAACGAGGAGTAGAACAAGTTGCACAACTATGGACAAAACAAGATGGAAACAACGAAAAATTTATAAATTTAGTAAGCACTTACTATGTAGGTAATCCCACTGAACGACAACTACTCTACAATCGCTTAGCATACATACTGGAACAATGCAGTCAGAGCGCAGACATGCTCAATAACACACTACAAGACCCTACAACACTCGTAGACAAAGGAGAACCTATCAATATTGATTGGATTATAAGTGGTTTTGACCCAATGGCACATTTCGCAGAAGATATGTTTGCCAACAACATAGCACATATATGCATACTCAATTTCCCACATTACACACTAAAAGAAAAAAACACACTCGGCGCCCAATGGACAAGACAACAATGGGCGTACGCTCGCATGGGAGATGTATTTCACACACGCATGCCGGGGGATGTAATGGCTACATATGCACAAGTACTCAGCCAAACAGAAAACTACATAGCCACTTACAACATCATGATGCATGCTCTGCGCACCAACAATGGCGAAGCACTATGGAAACAACCGACAACACTGCTTTCGCACTGGAATCTACGCGACGAAATAAAATCAAACTACACCAATGCACCACAAGCAAACCAAAAGCAAGAGATGATTTACCAAGTAATGTTGCGTATCATACGACAAGAAATACCGGCTTGCGTAATCAACAATGACAACTATCTGTGGGAGCCCTACTCTAACAAAGTCACTCAAGCAGACAAAACCATAAATGCAGAACGCGAACCGGACACACGTTATCAACAAATCATCAATATATTTCAAGCACTACAAAACATAGACAAACACAGACCGGACGCTCCATCTCATCTGTTGCGTACATTCAACGAAGATTTAGAAATCCCAATAGAAGAACTTGAGAACTTGTTCATTGAACTGATTGAATCTGACGAAATCAAGCAAGTAGGACAACTCATTAAAGAACGTGTAGGAAGAGACCTACGGCCATATGACATCTGGTATGATGGATTCAAAAGCCGCAGTAACATTTCTGAAGAGCAACTCACGGCACAAACACAACAACGCTACCCCACTGCAAAAGACTTTGAAAAAGACATACCACGCATGCTCATTGACTTAGGATTCTGCCAAGAAAAAGCACATAACATAGCATCTCACATTGTTGTAGAACCTGCACGTGGTTCTGGACACGCAAGACCATGCGTAGGAAGAAAACAACCGGCAAGGCTCCGAACACGTATCAATAATAAAGGTATGGACTACAAAGGATACAACATAGCTGTACATGAATTTGGACACAATGTGGAAGAAGTAATATCACTATATGACATCGACTACTACACACTGGCAGGAATACCCAACACAGGATTCACAGAAGCAAGTGCCTTCCTATTCCAACAACGAGATATGAAGTTGTTAGGCTATGACACAAAAAAGGAAGCAGAAAACGAAAACAACACAACTCTCGATATGATTTGGGGAATGTATGAAATCATGGGAGTAAGCTTGGTGGATATACGCATGTGGAAATGGCTATATCAAAACCCACAAGCCACAGCTGAACAACTACGCGAAGCTGTAATTGACATAGCTGCTGAAGTTTGGAATCAATACTACGAACCTATATTAGGAGAAAAAGATAGCCCACTTTTAGCAATATACTCACACATGGTAGGATATGCACTATATCTACCCGGCTACCCAATAGGACAAATCGTACAATATCAATTGGAAGAACATTTAGCACAATACACTAACCCTGAGGATTTTGCAAAAGAATACACACGTATCTACCAACAAGGACGACTCACACCGGATGCATGGATGAAGGGAGCTGTAGGAGCACCAATGAGCGTACAACCCATCCTAAAAGCTGTCAAAAACAAACTACAACAAACACTATAAGAACAAACAATAATATATTCAACAAGAGGGCATCTAACAACATGCCCTCTTATTGAATTAACCAAATGACAAAACACAACCTGACATTAAAATACAAATAAACACACTAAAAAAATAATTGTATTATTGCACCCTTTATAGTATCTTTGCATGAGAAAAAACATGACACTATGAAAGATTTTATCAATTTATACAAACATCTTCTTACAAATTACCCACATATTCTAAAAAAAGGTGACAAAGAAAAGATTAAAACCTTAGCACCTCATCTTGACAGAGACACACTCACCGAAAAACTACAAATCATTCATATTGTGCTCAAAGAAATTGGACTTGGGCGCACATCAGTAGTGAGCATACTGCTGAGCAACGAGGTTGCAAAACACAACCTGAGCGAAGAAACAATCGCTAACACATTCGATACAGCAATTACCACTGTCATTCGCGGACTAAAACGTGTTGAAGGACTATACAAGCGTAACACATCCATGGAAACAGAAAACTTCAGAAAACTATTACTCAGTTTTGCTGAAGACGTACGAGTCATTCTAATCATGTTGGCAGAACGACTACACACAATGCGACACCTCGAAGAGTATGAAGAAGAACAAAGATTAAACATAGCAAGAGAAACAGCCTATCTATATGCACCGCTCGCACACAGATTAGGATTATATGGAGTAAAAACAGAATTAGAAGACTTATCCCTCAAATACACCAACCGGGAAATATACAAAGAAATTGCAACAAAACTCAATGCAACAAAACAACACCGAGATGCATACATCAAAGAATTCATACAACCGCTAAAAGAAAAATTAGAAGCTGTTGGATTCAAATTTGAGATGAAAGGACGCACCAAGTCAATACACTCCATCTACAACAAGATGAAAAAACAAAACACTGTATTTGAAGGTATTTACGACCTATTTGCAATACGAATCATCTTAGATAGCAAACCGGAAAAAGAAAAAGCTGAATGTTGGCAAGTCTATTCCATTGTAGCCGACATGTATCAACCCAATCCTAAACGACTGAGAGACTGGCTCACAATACCTAAATCAAATGGATATGAAAGCCTACACACCACTGTGCTCGGACCGGAAAACAAATGGGTAGAAGTGCAAATCAGAACAAGAAGAATGGATGAAATTGCCGAAAAAGGACTCGCTGCTCACTGGAGATACAAAGGCATCAAAAGCGAAACCGGCATGGATGAATTTCTACGAAACATAAGGGAAATCTTAGAAAATCCGGAACTTAATGCAGTCAATTTCATGGATGAATTCAAACTAAACTTGTACGACAAAGAAGTGTTTGTATTCACACCGAACGGAGACCTACATAAACTACCCAAAGGAGCTACAGCATTAGACTTTGCATTTGCCATACACACTAACTTAGGAGCAAAATGCGTAGGAGCAAAGGTTAATGGAAAAAATATGCCCATTAAGTATATCCTACAAAACGGAGACCAGGTGGAAATCATGACAATGCCCACTCAAAAACCTAATCCGGCATGGCTACAAATTGTAACTACAACAAAAGCAAGAAACAAAATCAGGCAAGCACTCAAAGAAATTGAGTATAAAGACGCTGAAAATGGACGAGAAATACTATTAAGACGACTCAAAAATTGGAAAATAGAACCGGACGAAGGTTGCATATCCAGATTGGCAAAAAAACAAGGATACAAGACCATTAGTGACTTCTACCAGGACATCGCACAAAACAAAATAGAAGTACTTGCACTTAAAGATGCTTATATAGAATTGCAACGGCGTGAAAATATGCCGGAGGCGGAAAAACATAGTGCTGAGGAATTTATAAATGTCATACCAGACACACAAAACATTAACAAGTCTGACACACTGATTATTGACAAAGACTTAAAAGGGCTTGACTACACACTTGCAAAATGCTGCAACCCAATATATGGTGACCCTATTTTCGGATTCGTATCTGTCAATGGAGGTATTAAAATACACCGTACTGACTGTCCAAATGCACCACAAATGGCACAGCGATTTGGATATCGTATTGTAAAAGCACGATGGTCGGGAAAAGCAATTGGAACACAATACCCCATCACACTACATGTGGTGGGAAATGATGACATTGGAATTGTCACAAACATAACATCTGTTATCAATAAAGAAAAAAACATCACACTACGCGCAATATCTATTGACTCTAACGACGGACTCTTCCAAGGACACTTAACTGTATTAGTAAATGACACAAGAGAATTGGAAACACTCATCAAAAAAATCAAAACCGTAAAAGGAGTAAAAAATGTAGGACGAGTCTAAAATACTATAAAAAAAACTAAACAAACATAGCGTGGAAGTACCTCAAAGTATTTCCACGCTATGTATAACACCAATCTATTAGATAGATTTCTGCCTATCTAAACAAAGACATAAATACTAGTTCAAGCCTGCCAAACGCAAAATTTCAGCCATAGTCGCCCGCGCAAAAGCATCTGCTTGCTCCATAGTTGGAGCTTCTGAATAGATACGAATAATAGGCTCCGTATTAGACTTACGCAAATGAACCCATCCTTGTGGAAAGTCTATCTTCACACCATCTGCATCATTCACCTCATAATGCTTGTAGATACCTTTCATTGACACAAGCAAAGCATCCACATCTATTTCTGGAGTCAAATCTATTCTATTTTTCGAGATAAAATAAGCCGGATATTCCTTACGAAGTTCTGACACTTTAACTCCACGATGTGCCAAATGGGTAAGAAACAAGGCAATCCCCACCAAAGCATCACGACCATAATGTAAAGCCGGATAAATAACACCGCCATTACCCTCACCTCCTATCACGGCATTAGTCGCTTTCATAGCTGTCACCACATTGACTTCACCAACTGCAGAAGCAGTATAACTACAACCATGTTGTATAGTAACATCGCGTAAAGCACGAGTAGAACTCATATTGCTCACTGTATTGCCTGGAGTATGTCGCAATACATAATCTGCCACAGAAACCAAAGTATATTCCTCGCCAAACATCTCCCCATTCTCACAGATAATGGCCAAACGGTCAACATCCGGATCTACTACAAAACCTACATCAGCACCTCCTTGCTTGAGAAAATCAGAAATCTCTGTAAGATGTTGCGGAAGTGGCTCTGGATTATGTGGAAAATGCCCATCTGGAGTGCAATTCAACATAGCAACATGCTCTACACCCAAAGCACTTAACAACTCTGGCAAAGCTATACCTCCTACCGAATTAACACAATCTATAGCTACACGGAAATTAGCTTTGCGAATAGCATCTACATCCACTAAAGGCAAAGACAAAACAGCCTCTATATGACGTTGCGTAGCATCATCTTTGCGAGTAAGTTTACCCAAATTATCAACCTCTGCAAACATATAATCATCTGACTCTGCTATCGCTAAAACTTGCTTGCCTTCTGCATCATTCAAAAACTCACCCTTCTCATTCAATAGTTTCAGTGCATTCCATTGCTTCGGATTATGACTGGCAGTAAGAATTATTCCACCTGAAGCTTCTTCAAACACCACAGCCATTTCAGTAGTTGGCGTGGAAGCCAAACCTATATTTACCACATCAAATCCCATACCCATCAAGGTGCCACACACCAATTGATCCACCATCTCACCCGAGATACGAGCATCACGTCCAACAACTATCTTTTTCTTACCATCACCCAAACGTTGAGCAATGAAAGTGGCATAAGCAGCCGTAAAACGCACTACATCCAACGGACTCAAACCTTCTCCCACTCTACCGCCTATAGTGCCTCTAATACCTGAAATTGATTTTATAAGTGACATAATATTATCGTTTTATTCTAATTTTCAAATCATATCCATATGGCGTAGCTGGACGCATATCGGCTGAAAAACCCATCTTAGAGGGAACAATCATGCGTGCCTGAGCATTTGTACGCTTCATGTAATAAACTGCCTCATGAAAGGCTTCACAAGCCGACTCATCACTATAATCACCGAATTTAAATGACACAGGATAGTCTAACTGCATATAACTGGTTGTATCTGCATACTCATTCAAGGTATAGCGCATATAACGCACCAATATAACATCTTTACCATAACGTGCAGTGTCAATACCCGTACCCTTATCTTGTAATTGAAAATACACACCATTATCCAACAACACATATTCATTATCCAAAAACACAGAATCTTGAGGCCAAGATTTTAACACATGTATTTGATTGCGTTCTATAAACCCTTTGTATTTTTCGGACAGACGGGAAGAAAAGATTTTGTCTTTCCCCATCATTACGAAAAAGGAAATGATTTCCTTGCAAACCCAAATCATTGCGATAAGGTTTACAAAAACCGAGGTGATGATGGCAAAGTTGTAAAAACTTGCA
>CALGCU010000280.1 GCA_937886455.1 uncultured Bacteroidales bacterium
TGCACTGTCGCCCTAAGTAGGGGGACGAGGTGGCTTGCCACCGGAGGGGGTATGTAAAACAGGGGCTCAAAAAAAGCCCGACCAAATAAGAAGAAAAAACTAATTAAAAAACGATTTATAAACTGTTTAATTGTCAAACTAAAAAAACAATGAGAAAACTAACCATTCTGACAGCGCTGTTTTTCTTGCTGTTTGTGCAAGGAATGCAGGCTGGAAACTTCCCAAGTCGTACCGACTTCAGGGATGAATCCATTTATTTTGTGATGACTACTCGTTTCTTTGATGGTGACGCCACCAACAATGTACACTGCTGGGACGGAAATAACCCGGGTGACCCTGCTTGGCGTGGCGACTTCAAAGGACTCATCGAAAAAATGGACTATATCAAAGCACTCGGATTTACCGCTATTTGGGTAACACCTATTGTGGAAAACGCTTCGGGATATGACTATCATGGATACCATGCACACGACTTCTCAAAAGTGGACCACCGCTATGAATCTACCGGCGTGGGATTCCAACAAGTGATTGAAGAAGCCCATAAACGTGGCATGAAAGTAATACTTGACATTGTGCTCAACCACACAGGTAACTTCGGAGAGGCTAAACTATGCAAGATGTTCAACCGCGACTGGACGAAAGACCAATCGGAATCGGAATACTGCATGATTCCTGTTCTCAAGAAAGATGGTGGCAATCTGCCTGACAACTATGAATCAATGAACGGTGATGCGCAATACGGAACGCGACTCTCATTGATGAAAAACACACAAGGTGTGAACAATGACAAGCACAACTACTGGCACCACTTCGGATCCTTTAACTGGGACAACCCTACACGTTGGTGGGCACAGATTGCAGGCGACTGCGTGGACCTCAACACCGAACATCCTACTGTGTACAACTACCTCATTGAATGTTACTCTAAGTTCATCAAGATGGGATTGGACGGATTCCGCATTGACACAGGAGGACACATCCCTCGCCTCACTTTCAACAAAGCATTTATCCCGGCTTTCAAAGCCGCTTCTGAAACCGCTGAAGCGAAAGCTAAACGTGGAAGCACGCCGTTCTATATGTTTGCTGAGGTGTGTGCACGCTACACCAGCATTTGGTACCGTGATCAACCTAACCTCTCACCACTTTACTACACTTGGGCGGAAAATAAAGACTATGAGTGGGACACTAACCCGGCTTCATGGGACAACATCGTGGCTATGGAAGGCGACAAATGTGAAACGCATACCAACCATAAGTCTGTACAACAATCGGCTTCGGATGCAAGCAAACCAACTTCACAAAACGCATTCCTCAATGGTAATGACTACCACACTCCTGACTACTCAAAGGCAAGTGGATTAAATGTAATCGACTTTACCATGCACCACAATTTCCGCTCTATTGGAGAGGCTTGGAGCATTGCACAACAAGGCAACGACCAATACTACAACGACGCTACTTGGAATGTGACCTATGTGGACTCACACGACTATGCGCCTAATGGAGCACCGGAAGACCAACGCTTCGCCGGAGACGAAAGCACTTTGGCGGAAAACTGGAGCTTGATGTTTACTCATCGTGGTATCCCTTGTATCTACTACGGCTCAGAAATCCAATTCCAAAAAGGTAAAGTGATTGACGTAGGTCCTAACAAACCATTGATTGAAACCGGACGTGCGTACTTCGGTGGATACATCAAAGGTAGTGCTAACGTAACTGACTTTGCTACTTATACCAACGCAACGGGTAACATGGCAGCTACTCTAGGACACCCGCTCGCTAAGCACGTACAACGTCTTAACCTTATTCGCCAAGCTGTGCCTGCACTCCGCAAAGGTCAATACTCTATGACGGGTTGCAATGGCTCGTATGCCTTCAAACGTCGTTACACCCGCTTTCATTTCATCGGGCAAATAATCAAAACATTTAACTTTCATTTTTATCTCCGTTATCCGTTAAGTACAGGTAACCCGTCTTTATCCCAGATTACCTTTCGTTTGCGTGCGCTTCGGCAAGGGTCATACAAAGAATCACCGTCTGAATAGCCGCACTTTCCGCTGAAACAAATCTCATCCCTTGAATGATAGATAAACACCCAGTCACCGTTTTCGTCTTTGACAAATGAGTTGTGACCGGGGCCGTATTCCCCGTCAAGGTCATCGGAAGTGATCATGGTTTTATCAAGCTTTGTCCAGCTTTTTATATCAAGCAAATCGGCTTTTTCATCGGCATACATAAGTCCGATGCAGTATTCGGGTCCCGTTGCGGAAGCCGAAAAAGCAAGAAAAATTCTGCCGTCATGAATCATCGCCGCAGGGCCTTCATTAACGGGAATCCTGACTCTTTCCCAGTCAAATTCAGGTTTTGTGAG